>NZ_JBEYFS010000060.1:0-55537 GCF_040634475.1 Streptomyces sp. NPDC007095 | reverse complement strand
GCCAGGCATGGATCAACGACCCCGCCAAACGACGCCAAACCGAACAACAGATTTCATAGCATCACATTCGTTTCATTTGACTTGACAGGCACCGGTTCCAGGTGGTGCAGGTCCATGACCTCGTCCCAGCGTGCCGTTCCCACCGACAGCAGGGGCCCGTAACGGGCGTCCGCCCGGCCGCGTACGACCACTTCCGCTGCTGCGTCTTCTGCCTCCGGACCGGCACGGCGTGCCGGGGTCGGGAAGCGAGCCGTGTGCCGCGGTCGCGGGGTGCGCGCCGAAGACGGTGGGGTCGGCGAAGTCCATGACCCAGTCCCGGCAGATCTGGGCGAAGTGAGGGCCTGTCACCGCAGAGTCGAAGACGGGACGTACGTGCCGCCAGACAGCGACGGCGTCCTGTTGCGCCAGCGCCGAGCGATGGGGCCAGACAGCCGCGTGCTCGAAGGCCAGCAGCGGCTCCGCGATGCGCAGCCGGACGCGGTTCGGACGGAAGGCATCGGGCTCGCTGTACAGCAGACCGTTTGCCTGCAGCAGCGCGAGGCAGTGGGAGGCGTCGGTGAGCGGAGTGCCGAGACATTCGGCGATCTCGCCCTGTGTCGAGCAGCCCGAGGCGATGGCGGCGAGCGCGGAGTGGCACAGCGCACGGTCCCAGTGGTCGGTCTCCTCCTGTATCGGGTGATGTGCCTCCAGGAACAAGGGGATCCGGGGGTTGAGGACGGTTCGGCACACCCAGGCGTCGAAGTCGTCCGGCCCGCTGGGGCGTCGTCTCCGGGGTATCGGGGAAGGGACGGAGACGGCCTTGGGCACGGCCCCGATCTGCGTGGCCGCCGAGCTGCCGGTCATTGTGAAACGCAGGCGCACCCCGCCCGGCGCCGGCGTCACGGCGATGTCCACGGGAAGCTCGCCTACGGTGTCCATGCGGTAGCGGTAGATGACCTCCTCGAGTACGGCGGCGAGGAGCCGTCCGTCGTCCTCGGCGGACACCACGCACTCCCGGGTGGCGCCGGAGGCGCCCGCGGGCAGGTCGGCGAAGCTGCCGACCATGCCCCACCCCGCCTCGGCGATGCACTCCTCACGCGTCGGCGCCCATGCCTCGACGCACAGATCACCGGTGTGCGGAAGGCTCCGATGGCCGCGTGGCGATGGTCCGTGCTCCGCGTCGGTCACCATGCCCTCCGCCGGACGCATGATCCCGCGCTGTCGGTGAATCGAAGCGTCTCGCGGGGGACGGGCCACGGCGCCGACGTCGGTTCCTGGGGCGCGAGTTCATGTCTCGTGGTGGCGGGGGCCGCGCACGACGACGACGGGACACGGGGCGTGTTGGACGCAGTGCTGGCTTACCGAGCCGAGCAGTGCCTCGGCGAATCCGCCGTGTCCTCGGTTGCCCACGACCAGCAGGCGTGCCCCGGCGGCGGCATCCAGCAAGACGGCGGCTGGGTGCCCTTGGGCCGAGCGGGGACGGATCTCGACCGGGCGTTCCGGCCCGAGGACCTCGTCGATCACCCGGTCGAGGAGTTCGCGCGCCTGCTCGTGGTAGTCGGCCGACTTCGTGTCCGTGGGCGGTGCAAGGCCGTACCAGCTCGGCGGGAGCTCCCAGGCGAAGATCGCGTCGACCACACCACCCGTCAGCTCAGCCTGGTCGGCCGCCAACCGCAGTGCTGCCTTCGACGGCTCGGAGCCGTCGACGCCCACCACGATCCGCGGAGCGGGCGTTGCGTCGTTGCTCATTCGCCCACCTGCCTTGTCTCGAGTGGTTCTGCTTCCACTCTCCCGTGATCAGCAGCAGTCCGCCACCCCAGCCGACCGGGGCGTGCGCGCCATCGCCGGCCCTCTCCCATCGCCTGTCGCCGGAACGACGGCCCGACCTGCAATGCGGCCGCCGACAGGCCGCGTTCTGCCAGCACTCGCCGTCCTGGCCTCATCACAGGACATAACGGCCTCCGGGCCACCTCGCCCGTGGGCCACGTCCGGGGCCGCTGGGCAGCGTCGACCTTGCGGGCGCAGCCGTCCCGGACCTGTGCTTCACCGCTGCTGGTACGGGTACCGGGGCCGGCCCCTCGAGCTCGGCGAGAAAGGAATTCGAGCGGGCGGCGAGCCGGGCGAACGCTTCACGGTCTGGCTCCTCGTCGGCCCGGGCACCGGCCAACTGCACGGCCGCGCGGCACGGTTTGCCGAGCCGCCGGTCCACCTCGTCCTTCGACGGCAAGTGCGGCAGGGGCGGGGCGGTGGTGGTGCTGCCAGCAGTGGTCGATCGCCGTGTGAGCGTCGTTCCCAGGACACGGCCGTGCCAGCAGGCGCGCGGCGCGGCGTGCGTCGACAGGCCGAAGTCCATCAGTAGTGATCATCTCGGCGTGAGCGATGCCGCGGCAGCGGCTACCTGCGCGACGTCTGTTGGTGGGGCCGAGTGACTGACTCGGTCCCACCAACAGGCCATCGGGTGTCAGGTCCGACGCCTGGCCATCAGCCCAGGCACCCCGGTGGTGGCGGCGAAGCCGCCGACCAGGGCATTGCTGGCGATCACCGCGGCGGGGTGCGAACTCCTGGCACCGGACACCACCCAGGGGGCGACGATCGTCCACACCCCGATCCCGGTAGCCGCCCAGCACATCGCGTGCGTGCGTTCGAAGGCGGAGCCGAAACCACCGCCCATGAGAAACGCGTAGGCGAGACCGGCGATCAGGTTGGTGACGGCGAGTGTCGGCAGGGTGGCGTTGAAGCCCACAATTCATGCCGATGCCGCCAGGTACAGGCCGGCCAGCAGGCCGAGTCCGTCCATGATCTGCGCTGTCGGCGTCGTCGTCGCTCGGTCGGAGCTTACGCGCAGCGCAAGGATGTCCGGGTGTTCTTCGATGCCTGGGAATATATGTTCGGCCACGTCAGACACCTCCTGTGTCCGTTCCTAACCCACTGTGCTCATATCGCATCGGGTAGATGAAGGGGGAATCCCTTTCAGTGATCCCTTACCTGTTGCTTACTTTGTGAGCTGCATCGGGCGGTGACCCGCGATGAGGGAACCGTCTGGGGGTCGGGTAGGAGGATGGTGCCGTACCCGTCGTCGCCCAGGTGGGCGGGAGCGGTGGCGGGCCGGTGGACGGCGGCGCCAGTGAGCGGGCGCAGGTCGGGCAGGGTCGGCAACAGCAGCCGCTGGAACTGCTCAGAGCCAGCACGGACCTGTGCGAACAGGCGCGCGTTGTCGGTGGCGATGCCGGCCGCCCCGCGCCAGAGCGATGACGATGTCCTCGGCGGTGCTGTCGAAGGGCCGTCCGTCGCGGCGTTCGGACAGGTACAGGTCGCCATAGATCTCGCCGCGGACGCTGATGGCGACCCCAGCAGAGTACGCGTGCGCGGGGGCCGGGCGGGAAGCTGCCCGCGGCCGGGTGGGAGGGAGGGAATGTCGTCGACCCGCACCGGCCCGGGTGGAGGATCAGGTTGCCGAGCAGGCCGCGGCCACGGGGGAACTCCAGACAGGCCAACGGCCGCGCGTTCGCTCTCCGACAGGCCGACGGCTCTTTGAGCTCCCAGTTCCCGGCTGATGGCCAACACTGCGGTCAGCAGTTTCTTGAGCCGGTTCTGGGCACGGGCCAGTTCCTGGAGCCGTTTGCCGATCTGGTCCAGCTCGGCAATCAGCCGCAGCCGAAGATCGCCGGGAAGGCGTGGCTCTGGTCGCGGGAGCTGTTCGAACGGCTCCATCATGCCCCCTGGGCGCCGTCGGGCTGTCGCGGCCCGCCGACCGATGCGATGCGAGACCAACGATCCGACCGCACCGCCCGACCAGGCGGCTTACCCTGATTCCCTCACACGGTGGTCAGGTTGGTCAGGTCGTGATCTCGATGTGGCGGGGGTTGGTCGCCTGTGTCTTGGGGACGGTTACGGTAAGGATGCCGTCGGCCAGAGACGCGCTTACCTGCTCGGAATTGACCTCGGCGGGCAGCAGCGAACGGTACTCGAAGTGACCGCTGCGGCGCGTGGCGCGGCGCAGCACGCCCTCGCGTTCCTTCAGCTCTCCGGTGATGCACAGCTCGCGTTCGCTGACCTCGACGTCGATGTCCTCGCGCTTGAGGCCGGGCAGTTCGCACTCGACCACGTATGCGTCGTCGGTCTCGTACAGGTCGGCCAGTGGCGCCCAAGCCATGGTCTCGGTCCACCGGGGCGCGGCGGCTTCCAGGAACCGGTTCATCCTCTCGAACATTTCGCCGAAATCTGAGGCCGTGCGGTTCCCTCAGGGGAAGGCCCGCTCCAGCAGGCTGCCGTGCCGGTGCCGTACAGGCAACGTCATTGCATCCACCTCCCGGGGAGGGATCGGGATCGGGACTGTCTGCCTCTTCCCTCCTGCGCCGTGGCAGCCCGCCGGGCGACCGGGACGCCCGGCCTTGCCGTCCCAGGGCTCCCGACACCCCCGCGGCACCGCGGATCAGCACCGCGTGGCCGGGCCGTTCACTGCGCACGCTGCTCGTGAGGGCGTGCGGCAGCCGCCCGCCTGGGCGAGCTTCGGCACCGCGCGGACCGGGGATGGCCGAGCGCTGCGGCGGCGACCTCCACGACGGGATCGGCCGCGCCGAGTCGCCGCGCTCCGGGCCCATGGGCGTCGAGATCGAACGTGAACATGGAGTTGGTGAACAGCTCGCGCCGCCTGGCGTAGCCGATGGGCGATCGGTGCTCATCGAACGCGTAGGCGAGTTGGTGGGTGAGGGTGGACCGGGCGACTACGTGGCTGTCGACAGCACGGCCCACGGTCCGGCGTGAGCCGGCCCGTGCGGGAGAGCGGAGTCGGGGCCCGGCACACGAACTGCGAGCTGGGGCCGGATGGCCCTGGTGACGCCCGTTCGGCACTGTACCGGGGCCCGGATCGTGCTTTCCTGGGCGAGGACGGACGGAGCGAGGACGCGGCCGCGCGATGGAAGGATGTCGTTTCCGCCTCTTTCATGTGGGGGGCTTGTCTGCGGACTCGCACCACTCACACGGAGATCCCAGGACGTCGGGGTCGGAGCCTCGGCGTTTGACCGGGGAGCGGGCACCGCCGGTCTGTCCTGGGGCGAGTTCGAGCAGGGGAGAGACGCTGTGCGGGCGACCTTCACGCTGGGGCGGATCTCGGGGGTCCGGATCGGGGTCCACTGGAGCGTGCTGCTCATCTTCGGCATCATCGCGTTCGGCCTCGCGCAGGGCCGTCTCCCTCAGGTGTATCCGGGCCATTCCCCGGTGGAGTACTGGGTGGCGGGCCTTGGGGCTGCCGTGGTCTTCTTTGCCTCTCTGCTCGCCCACGAGTTGGCGCACGCCGTGGTGGCGCGGCGCAACGGGGTTGTCGTGGACGACATTGTGCTGTGGCTGCTGGGCGGGGTGGCCCGGCTGAAGTCGGAGGCGTCGAGCCCGGCGGCGGAACTGCGGACCGCAGGTGTCGGCCCACTGGTCAGCCTTGTGTTGGGCGGACTCTTCGTGCTGGGCGCCTGGCTGCTCGCGATGGTGTCCGCGCCCGAGCTCCTGGTCGAGGTGGTGGCCTGGCTTGGGGGCATCAACCTGCTGCTCGCCGTCTTCAACTCCCTTCCCGCCGCTCCGCTCGACGGCGGGCGGCTGTTGCGCGCCTTCCTGTGGTGGCGTACGGGAGACCGGCTGCGGGCGACCGCCGGGGCCACCATGGCGGGACGCGTCCTTGGCTGGCTGCTCATCGGGCTGGGGCTTGTGGCGTTCATGAGGGGCGGCGGGCTCGGCGGGCTCTGGCTGGCCCTGATCGGCTGGTTCCTCATCGCGGCCGCCACCGCTGAGGGACGCCAGGCGCAGCTGCGCGGTGTGCTTGCCGGTGTCCCGGTGCGTGACGCCATGACAAGGGATCCGCTCACGGTCCCCGCAGCCCTGACGGTCGCGGACCTGCTGGCCGACCCACTCTACCGGTACCGGCACTCGGCGTTCCCGGTGACCGGTGCGGACGGGGCACCGGTCGGGCTGGTGACCCTGGACGGCGCCAGGCAGGTGCCGCCCGAGAACAGCGGGGCGGTGACGGTGGGCGAGGTGATGGTGCCGCTGTCGCGGACCACCGTCGCGGGTACGGACGACTCACTGGCGGATCTGCTGCCCCGCATGGAGCCAGGCGCCGAGCACCGCGTCCTGGTGATGGATAAGGGCAGACTCGTCGGGATCCTGTCGCTGTCGGACATCAGCCGTACGGTGACCTGGCTGATGAACGCCGCCCCGAGGCCGTGAGAAGTTGATTGCGGAGATCCCGGTCAACGGCCTTTCGGCCGCGCGCGTTGGCGTCATTGGGGTCTCGGCTACGTCCAGGAAGGTGCCGGGCGCGAGATGCCCTGGCGCTGTTGCGGTGCCGGCCTGCGGTGCGGGCCCGCCTGTGCCTGGACGGACATCGGGGTGCGCGACCAGACCCGCGATCGTCAGGCCCGCCGACAAACGACAGCTGCTGGCCCGCGGTTCCAGGCAACCGGCCTTGTCACTTCGTGGGGCCGGGTCAGCCCTGGGCCTCGACGTGGTGGGGTTTGACTGCCTGGACCTTGAGGATGGTTACCGTCGGGGAGGGAGGCGCTGACCCCCTTGGCCTTCGCTGCGGCGGGTAGCAGCGTCAGGTGTTCGAAACGCCCGGCGCGGCGTGCAGATCACTGAACGCGGTGGCGAACGGCCAGGCTGGCCAGAGGATGTCTGCTCCGACAAACTGCAGGGTCGGGCGCTGCCAGGGCGAGGGCCTCGCCGACCGGTGTTGCACCGGAGAGCGTCATAGCGGCTCAGCTCCACCGCGGTCGTGTGCTGCGGTCACTTCCAGTCCGGACCCGCCCGGGCATGCCCGGCGCCCCCGGCACCAACTCCACCTGCTGCCGACGGCTGCTGGCGGTCCGTCGCCCCGTCGGCACACCTCTACAGGCGGTGAGGCGGTGATTGGGGAGATGCGGGAACGAGTGATGCCGGACATGGAATGGTGCCAGGGCGGTCTGTCGTAGGAGCGAGGGTGGAACGGAACCGGTGCGCGGACTTGCTGCGCGTGGGTGCCATCGGCGCGGTGGCGCTGGGTCACTGGCTGCTGACCAGCGTCACCTACCAGGGCGGGCATCTGTCCGGGCACAACGCTCTTGTATACGTTGGCTGGGGCCGCTGGCTGACGCTGCTGTTGCAGGTGATGCCGGTGTTCTTCGTGGTCGGCGGGTACGCCAACGCGCTCTCCTGGACGGCCCACCACCAGCGGGGCCAGACCTGGACGGACTGGGTGCGCGGCCGGACACTGCGGCTGCTGTGGCCGACCACGGTGTACGTCGTGGTGGCCGTGCTCGCCGTCACCACGGCTCGGATCGCGGGCGCGGACGCGGCGGGCCTGGCGCGGGCTGGCTGGCTGGCCGCCCTGCATCTGTGGTTCCTTCCCGTCTACCTGCTGCTGATCGCGCTGACCCCGCTGTTGCTCGCCGCGCACCGGCGGTGGGGCCCGATGGTGCCGGCGGTGATGGCTGTGGGGGCCGCCGCGGTGGATGCCGCGGTGCTCGGCCGGCACCTTCCACTGCTGGGCTTCGGGAACTACCTGCTGGTGTGGGGGACGATGCACCAATGGGGTTTCGCCTGGCAGGACGGCACGCTGACCCGTCCCCGTCGGCGCTGCCGCGTGTTGGCCGCCACCGGCACCGTGCTGCTTGCCGCGCTTCTGACCTGGGGGCCCTTCCCGGTTGACATGATCGGGGTCGGCATGCGGGTGGGGAACACCACGCCGCCGTCGATCGCCCTGCTGGCGTTCGCCGCCGCCCAGACCGGGCTGTTGCTCGCGGCTGAGCCTGCCCTGGCTCGCCTGCTCGCCCGTCCTTCCTGGTGGCGGCTGGTCTCCCGGCTCAACCGCACCGTCATGACGGTATACCTGTGGCACATGGTGCCGGTGATCATCGTGGCCGTCGCCTTCTACTTCTACCCCACCGGATTGATGCCTCAGCCGACGATCGGGTCGGCGCAGTGGTGGGCCCTGCGGGCGGCCTGGATCGGCCTCCTCGCGGTCGTACTTGTGCCGCTCACCGTGATCGTGATGTGGATGCAGCGGCCGCTTCTCCTCCTGCCTTCGGGGCCGGGAGTGGCCGGGTGGTGGTCACCGGCGCTCCTGCCGTGCGGCCTCGCTGCTGCCGGGTCGGCGCTCGCCAGGCTCGCCATCGGCGGATTCGCCCCGGGCGGGCACCTGCCTGCGGTGGTGCTGGCGGTCTATGCGGGCGGCCTCCTCGCGGCCTTGTTCTCCGTCCGTCCACCGTCCCAGGACACCGCCGTCGGTTTCCGCTCGGCACCGGAGTGACGAACACCGGGCTGGGACAGCGGCTGGAAATGCGGATCGCGGCATCGGCCGAGGGTTCGCGCTGCGTCCTCGGCCTGGAGTTGCGGGCGCTGCTGCCGACGTCAAGGCCGAAGAGATCAAAGCGACCCTCGCCGACGGGATACTCACCGTGACCGTCCCCACGGCCCAGGCCGCCAAGCCACGGCACATCGAGATCACTGGAGTCTGACGGGGCGCCGCGGCACGAGCCGACATGTGCAGCAGGGCGGGCAGTGTGATCGCTGTCCGCCCCCGCTTCACGTGCGATACCTCGCGTTTCCTGCCCTGGTCGCCCCCTCTTCGGCGACCGGGCGGTGCTCCCCTACCGCCGGGCCAACTCCGAGTGTCGACAGGAGTATCCGAAGTACACACCGAGCCCGATCACGACCCACACAGCAAAACGCACCCACGTCTGCCAGTGCAGGGAGGTGATGAGCCAGAGCGAGAAGACGACCCCGACCGCCAGCACCACGGGCATCCCGGGCGTGCGGAAGGTGCGCGGCAACTCCGGCTTCCGGTAACGCAACACGATGACCGAGACCGGCTTCCCCAGCCAGAAGGTGACCCGGCTGCGCGACGTGGGCCGGCAGGCGATCAGCCTCGACACCCCGCGGTGGGCGGAGGGCGATGCCGTCGTCGGTGACGTGATGGTGGACACCGAGGTGCTGCAGGCGCCGGAGGTCGCGGAGTGCCGCGCCTTCGCCGAGCAACTCCACGCGACGATGGGCAGGTTGCCGCCGCAGGAGGCGCTGGTCCTCACCCTGCGGTACGGCTTCCACAACGGCCGGCCGCGGACGGTGAAGCAGACCGCCGACCAGGTAGGGCTGGCGCCCGCGCGGGTGCGCCAACTCGAGAAGCAGGCCCTGGCGCAGCTGCGTGCCCCGGAGCACCGCACGCCGCTGGCCGAATGGGCAGCCTGACAGCGATGTGGCGGATGCCGGACGTCCGAGGGGCCGTGTTGAGAACGCTCCGCCGGGCCATGGCTGTCGTTGGGCGTTCCAGTGCGGGGGTCTCTCTCAGTCCGGTGATCTGCGGGCTACTGATCGTGCGCGTGCGGGACGGTGATGACCGGACAGCGTGCGTAGTGCAGGACGCCCTGACTGACGGAGCCCAGCAGCATGCCGGTGAAGCCGCCGTGACCGCGTGTGCCCACGACCAGGCCGAGGGCGTGTTCGGACGCCTTGGCAAGGACCTGTACCGGGTGGCCCTGCACGACCTCATGGTGCAGCTCCACCTCCGGATGGGCGGCGGTACGCCCGGCAACGGTCTCCGACAGCAGCCGGCGGCAATCCTGGGCGGCCGCGTCCTCGTCCAGGACTCCGAGCCGTGGAGGGTGCCACACGTACAAGGCCCGCAGGATCGCGCCGCGCAGGGCTGTCTCCTCGAAGGCGAAGTCGACGGCGGCCGCGGAGTGAGGGCTGCCGTCGACTCCGACCACGAAGTACGGCGGCTGCTGGGTGATGTGCTCCGACTCCGGTACGACCACCACGGGGCAGGGCGCGTGAGCGATGAGCGGCAGGGTGACGGCGGCGGAGGTGAACAGCTCTTGGAGAGCACTCAGATGCCAGGAACCGAGCACGACCTCGGTGGCGTTCTGCGCCTGCTCACGCAGCACCCACGCCGGATGCCCCTCCGCCAGCAGCCCGGACACCGGTACCTGCGGATGGCGGGACTCGACGAAGGCCACTGCCTCCTTCAGTACGCGTTCCCCCGAGGCGTGCAGCGCCTTGTTCCACTCCTCCCACGACGGCAGCCCGCCCGCCGGTCGGTATCCAGGCGTCGGTACGTTCTGTGCGAGGACCAGCAGCAGTGGCAGGTGCCGCCGGTCCGCCTCGTCGGCTGCCCAGGCGAGCGCCGTGCGTTTGCCGGGATCGGGGTCGATGCCAGCCACGATCGGTGTTCCTTCTGTACGTGTCATAGCCGACTCCCAGTGGCCTCTTCGGCCGGCGCGTCCCCGGTGTCGGCCCGTGCCGGTGTCGGCCACCACGGCCGACTCCGTCTTCTCCGGCGCTGTGGTGCGTCTACAGGCCCAGGGAGAGCAGGAGTTCGTGGGCGAGTCGTGCGCCGCGTGCCGCTTCCTCGGGCGGAGTGTCCTGTGACGGGATGCTCTCCAGGCCATGGGCGAGTGCCCGGACGGCCTCGCTCAGGGTCGCGACCTGTTCTTCCAGCCGGCTCAACCGGGCTTCCGGCCCGGGCGCGGCATCGGGTTGCGGGGACTGGTTCTGCGTCATGTCGTGCTCCCTTACGAGGCGGTGACGGGCCGGGCCGTCACTCGGCAGGGGCGATCAGGCCCTGGCACATCTGCCGCGATGCCCAGGTGGGCCGTGCGATTGTTCTTCAACTGGACCCTCCTCGTGCCGGTAAGTTCGCGGCCGCTCTCTTTGCTGTGCGGCTCGGGCGTGCCCGTCCGGCTGATCATCCGCGCGTGGTCGGGCTGGAACACGGACTCGACCGGACCGCCGAGCAGCGTCCGGACCTCGGTCAGGCCCTCTCCGGTGATCCTGCTCACCCGCAGCTCCGAGCCGTCCCAAGGCATCTGCGCTTCCGGCCACTGCAGCCAGGCGAGCCACGCCCCGTCGGGCGATGGCCGGGGTGTGGACAGGTGCTCCGCGGTGGTGAGCAGGGTGCGCACGGTGAGGCTGCCGTCGAGCAGCACCGCCACCAGCGACCTTTCGACGCCTGCTCCATGACGGTGTGGTTCCCGGACGCACCAGGGCGTCTCCCCGTCCGGCCCTCGTACGAGGGCCGAGCGGCGGTCGGCGCTCTCCTTGCCCGCCTCCGCGTTCCCGGTGAGCGGTAGCGGCTCCTCTCCCGGTTCGTGCAGGAACAGCCGGTGGCTGTCGTCAACGGCTGCCACGGCTGCCACGGCTGTGCTGCCGCTCGCCGGGAGCCAGGGGTCGGCGCCGTCCCGGAACCCGATGGCATCGAGATCGGCGACCAGTATGTTCGCTGCCTCGGCTCCGCGCCCGCCTCTCATCACGCTGGAGCGTCCGCCCTGTGTGGGGTGGACCTCCTGCCACCACACCGCCCCGCTGTCCTTAGCCGCGACGGTACGCAGACGGGGAACCCGTGCGACAACCTGGGCGGTCAGCGAAGACCGCCACGTTCCGAAAGGAGCCTGATCAGCCATAGGCAAGCACCATCGCTCGGTTGCTCCCGGCAGCGTGTGCCCTGCCGGTCATCGCTCATAGCCAGTAAACAACGATCGACCGGTGCCCGCAGCGGACAGGGGCTTTGGGGCGTATCGCCGGGTCTGCCCGGCGGTGTGACCGGAGGACGGCGCTGCCCTGACCGCTTAGCGTGGGATCATGCGCGAGGGCTTGGTCACTCTCTTCCTCTGCGGTGACGTGATGCAGGGCCGGGGCGTCGATCAGCGAAGTTTTTCTCGCCGCAGCGGTGCGCAAGGAGCGATGCACACAGAAGTCCGACCCGCAGGTGGCCTGCGATGCCCATGATCCTGACGGGCTGGCGGCGTGCTCGATGTGCCGTTCTGGCTGTGGGCGGCGTTCGCCGGCACCGTGGTTGCCTCGCTGGCCGTGGACCTGCTGGCGCACCGAGAGGCGCATGTCATCGGGTTCAAGGAAGCTCCACACCACCATCGCACGGGTGCCCGCGCCGGCGGCCGCGGCCGGGGAGACGAACCGCCGCTGGTCGAACGGGGCGGGGTCGCCGTCGAAGGCGAAGTTCCAGCCGGTGCCGGCCCGGCCGACTGCCATGAGAGCCCTGTCGTCGTAGGACGAGAATTCCCTCGCCGGCCACCGGCCAGCCGGTCATCCATCTTCCTCCGCCATGGTCTCCTGCCTGGCAGGAGCACATGCACAAGGGCCCTCGGGCGCTCTTGCAACTCGCCGTACACTTCTCACGGGGGGTTGTACTCACGTTCTACCATGATCATCTCGTGACGTCGCATCGTGTGTTCGCGACGGTCAGGAAGTGCTGGTTGTTGACCGTCCAGCACTCCATGCCCGCGCTCCAGGCTGACGTCACGTTGCGCTGCGTCAGGTCCTGCACCCGGCATGCCTGTGTTGCCTTCGAGTAGCCGGGAATCCACACACCGAGCCATCCAGAGGCGGGAAGTACCTCCACAGCGACACCTCACCATCCGCGCTCACCCCGTCCGCGGCGACACCCAGCCCCTGCTTCACCTCGCCCAGATGCCGCCCGCCGCGGGCCGCGAAGCACGCGGATCCCGCATACACCCGCACATGACGGCGGCCATGAGGCGCGGCCAGATCCGCAAAGCAGCCCGCAGGCCCCAGCCCCGCCGCATGGGGCAGACCAAGCTGCTCCGCAACTGCGTGAGACCACACCGCCTGGCCCGGGCCAGCCCCAGGCGCGCGAGACGATGCCTGGCGCCCTCCGAAAGATCTCGCCGTCTTCGCGCGCTGCCGTTTCAGGCGACGAGCCGCAGCGGACTGACTGCTGCCTTCGTCGCGTCACCTGAGGTCCCGGATGCGGGTCGGCGAAGGGATGGTGAGGTTGGGTCATGAACGTGGGCGGCCGTTTCGACGCCTTCCGTGCCCTGACTGGGCGGCGCGGGCGGGTCGGGGAGCGGGTGCTGGATGCGCTGGCTGAGGAGCGGGCAGGGACGGCGGATGCGCCTGGCAATCCCTTGTCGGCGGCGAAGAGGATGGCAAGGCCGCCACCACCGTGTTGCTGACGATCAGTGAGGCTGAGTGTGAACTCCTGGCTCCGGACGGTCAGGGGGCGGTGACGCGTTGACGGCGTGGTCATCACCTTTCCCGTCTGTCTGGCTGTGTTCCTGGCGCAGGACGTCGAGGACGGCGGTGCCATCGACGGTCTCGTGGATGACCAGCTGTTCGGCCAGATGTTCCAGGGCGGGCCGGTGGCTGCGGAGCAGCGTGATCGCACGCTGTTCGGCTTGGCGCAGCAGACGCGCGACCTCCTCGTCGACGATGCGCTGGGTCTGCTCCGAGTACGCCGGCCGGCTGGGCTCCTCGGTGGTCTCACCCAGGTAGTGCGGGTGGGAGGAGGCGTAGCCGATCGGGCCGAGTTCGGGGGAGAGGCCGAACTCGCGGACCATGCGGGTGGCGATCTGGGTGGCTCCGGCCAGGTCGTTGGCGGCTCCTGTCGATCCCTCACCGAAGACCACGAGTTCGGCCGCGCGCCCACCCAGGCGCACCGCCAGCAGGTCGATCAGATAGCTCTCACTGTACAAGTGTCGTTCCGCTTCGGGGAGTTGCTCGGTGACGCCGAGGGTGACGCCGGCGGGCAGGATGGTGACCTTGGCCACCGGGTCGGCGTGCTCGCACAGTGCTGCGACCAGGGCGTGCCCTGATTCGTGGACGGCCACGGAGCGGCGTTCCTCGGGCAGCAGTGCGTTGGAGGACTCCCGGCGTCCGAGCAGCACACGGTCGCGGGCGGCGTCCAGGTCGTGCGGCTCGATGCGGGTGCGGTCGCCGCGGACTGCGTTGATGGCGCCCTCGTTGACCAGGTTGGCGAGGTCCGCGCCGGAGAACCCTGGCGTGGCGCGCGCTACGGCATCCATGTCGACGTCTGGGGCCAGGGTCTTGTCGCGGGCGTGGACGGCGAGGATCGCGGCCCGCTCGGCCTGGTTGGGCAGTGGCACGGTGACCTGGCGGTCGAAGCGCCCGGGGCGCAGCAGGGCCGGGTCGAGGGAGTCTGGCCGGTTGGTGGCGGCGAGGACGACGATGCCGCTGGACTGGTCGAAGCCGTCCATCTCGGCCAGCAGCTGGTTCAGGGTCTGCTCGCGCTCGTCGTTGCCGCCCAGCCGGGCCCCGCCGGCGCGACGTGATCCGAGCGCGTCGATCTCGTCGATGAAGATGATCGACGGAGCGCGTTTGCGGGCGTCGCCGAACAGGTCGCGTACCCGGGAGGCGCCGACTCCGACGAACATCTCCACGAACGCGGAGCCGGTCACCGACAGAAACGGTACGTCCGCCTCGCCGGCGACGGCCCGCGCGAAGAGCGTCTTGCCGGTACCGGGCGGTCCCACCATGATCACGCCACGGGGTCCCTTGGCTCCTGCGGCGGTGTACCGGCCGGGGTTGCGCAGGAAGTCGACGACCTCGCTGATCTCCTGCTTGACCCCGTCGTAGCCGGCGATGTCGTTGAACCTGGTGGTGGGCCGCTCCGCTTCGATGATCTTTGCCCGTGAGCGTCCGATGGCGCTCAGTCCGCCGGTCACCGACCCTGCGGCCCGGCGTCCCATCCACACGAAGAAGCCGATCAGCAGCAGGAAGGGCAGGAATGAGAAGAGCACGGACGGCCAGGCCGAGCCGCCGCTGCTGCTCTGGCTGGCGGTGATGCGCACGTGGTGGGAGGTCAGCTGCTGCTGGAGCTGGGCGCCGGTGCCCAGCGCGGTGGGGATCTGGGTGGTGAACTTCGTGCCGTCCTTCAGGCTGCCGCTGACGGCGCCCTTGTCGTTGATGTCGACCATCTGTACCTGGCTGGCCCCGACCTTGGTCACGAAGTCGCTGTAGGACAGTGAAGTCGTATGTGGCCCGGACCGGGCGCGCGAGAGCAGCAGGACGATGAGGACCGTCATCAGGATCCACCAGAACATCCACCGTCCGCCGAGCGGCTGCGGTTGCCGGGACGGAGGCTTGGGTGGCTCGCTCGGCGGCCCGGGCTTGGCGGGCGGAGTCAGATGCCGGTGCGGCATCCGCACTCGTGTCATCACCAATCCCACGCCCTTCGGTCGGCATTGACCCCGGACCCCGTCTACCAGCCTCAACCCAGCCGTTCCCGGGTGGCAGGGGTCGAAAGGCCCTGATAGGGGCTATCCGGTCAGAGCCCGCCCAGGCTCACGGTCGGCCACAAGCCGGCGACCAGGATCCGACGGACAGACTCGCTTCGTCGCCGTCAGTCAACGAAGCTCACCCCCGTGTGTGCTAGTCGGGAAGATCAGGAACTTGAGGGCGAGGAGTGCCAGAAGCACCCCGAACACGCGCTGAAGCACAAGATCGGGCGATCGTCCGGCAACATAGGCACCCACGCCTGCTCCCAGTGTGCGCCCTACCGCTAGACCGATCGCGTAATAGATCTTGATCTGGTGCCTGTGGGCGTACTCGAACACGCCGAGCAGTCCGACCGGCATCAGCAGCGCGGCCAGCGAGGTCCCGCTGGCCGCGTGGGCGGTCAACCCGAGCGGGACCAGAGCCGGGACGATGACGACACCGCCACCGATGCCAACGAGCCCCGACAGCACCCGGGCGGCCGTCCCGATCTCCGGTCCGATCAGCACCGCCGTCATGCCGTCTCTTTCCCTCACGGCTCGTGAGCCCTGAGGGATTGCTCAGAGCATGCACGCTATCGGGACATTTCGGAGGGGTGTGGAGCGCCGCGCCGTGGCGCACGGCCCACGGTCGTCCGGCACTCCACTTCTTCGCGTTTTCCCTCTGGTGGGGGCCTTTGCCCCTCCACCGTCTGGTTCGCCGGGCTGATCACCTCGGCGGCAGCACGAGCGTGCAGGTCTCTCCGGGAGCGATGGTGACGGCCCGGTCAGGCAGCACCACGCGGATCGGTGACTCCTCCGAATCGGGCACGCCGATCCGTAGCTGTCCGCTCTGCAGCCGTACGCTGACGCCCCAGTGGCCGCGGTAGCGCAGTGAGAACCCGTATTCGGACAGTGCCGGAAGCGGCACTGGGTCCAGCCACAGGGCGTCCTCGCGTGTCTCCAGTCCGGTCAGGCCGCGTTGGACGAGGTCGAGGGTGCCGGCCATGGCTCCGAGGTGGATGCCTTCGCCGGTCGTGCCGCCCTGGATATCGGCGGTGTCCGCTTCCAGGGCCTCGTGGACGTACTGCCACGCCTCGGCCCGTCTGACCCGGGTGAGGACCCAGCCGTGGACGAGTTCGCTGAGGGTGGAGCCGTGGCTGGTGCGCTGGAGGTAGTAGTCGACGGTCTTTCGCCAGATCTCGTCGTCCAGGCGATAGCCGAGACGTCGGAACAGCTGCTGCAGTTCCGTGGGTGAGAAGAGGTAGCCGAGCATGAGGACGTCGGCCTGCTTTGAGGCTTTGTAGCGGTTGACCGCGTCGCCCTCGGCCTCCAGGATCCGGTCCAGCCGCCGGATGTTGTCGTACCGCGCGCGGTAGGCGTCCCAGTCCAGCTCGGAGAGGTCGTCGTAGCCTTCGAACTGGCTGATGACGCCCTGGTGGTGCGGCACCCGCAACCGCCTGGAGGTCTCTTCCCACTTCGGGAGTTCCTCGTCGTCCAACTGCACGCGCTGGAAGAGTTCCTCGCGACGCCACGCGGGAAGGCGTCGCAGAAGGTCCAGTGCACGGCTGAGGACCCAGGCGGCGGTGACGTTGGTGTACGTGTTGTTGTCCAGCCCGGGCTGTCCGCCGCCCGGGTAGCTGTCGTGGTACTCGTCGGGGCCGACGACGCCGCGGATGCAGTAACGGCCCGACTCGGGGTCGAGGACCGCGATGTCGGCCCAGAAGCGGGCGATCTGCAGCAGCATCTCCGCGCCCTTGGTGTGCAGGAACTCGGTGTCGCCGGTGGCCTCGCAGTACTGCCACACGTTGTACGCGATCGCCGAGCCGACGTGGTGCCGGAGCCGCGAGTGGTCCGGCAGCCAGCGGCCGGAGCGGGGGTTGATGTGGAGCTGCTGGGTTTCCTCTCGGCCGTCGCTGCCGCTCTGCCACGGGTACATCGCTCCCGTCCTGCCGGCAGCGGCGGCCGCCCGGCATGCCTGGGGCAGGCGCCGGTGACGGTAGTTCAGCAGGGCCCGCGAGACCTCCGGCAAGTGCAGGTTCAGATACGGCAGCACGAACAGCTCGTCCCAGAAGACGTGGCCTCGGTACGCCTCGCCGTGCAGCCCTCGGGCCGGCACGCCCACGTCGAGATCCGCGGTGTGCGGTGAGAGTGTCTGCAGGACGTGGAACAGATGCAGGCGCAGGACACGACCGGCCTGGCCGGGCACCTGGATCTCGGCGCGCCGCCACAACTGCTCCCACGCGGTGACATGGGAGTCCAGCAGGGCTGAGAAGTCCGGGGCTGCGGACAGCTGGTCGACCACGGCACCGAGTGGGTCGCTGATCGCCCTGTCGCGTGAGGTGTGCAGAGCCAATGTCTTCTCCACGCCGGCCGGTCGGCCTCGGGAGATTGGTATCAGCAGGCGGTGGACGGCGCGGTGCGGGTTGGAGCGCACCGTCGAGAAGACCGGCGGTTGTCCGGTGACGACTGTCCTGGCCGCCATGGCGACGGCGATGTCGGAAGTGCTGGTGCGACAGTGCATCCACACCATGTCCGGCTCCTGCGCCCCGGTGCGTACATGGGCCAGATGCCTGCGGTTGAGAGACCGGTAACGGCGTACGTTGCTGTTGATCACGCTGCCGTCGAGGGCGGCCTCGACCTCGATCTCTCCCGACCAGTCCTCGGCCGTGAAGACGGTCCGCAGCGCGGCCAGGTGGGCAGCCCTCATGTGCACCAGGCGGATCTGCTCCACACGCAGTACGCCCGCGGCGTCGTCCTGATAGCGAAGAGTGCGGGTCAGTGTGCCGCGGCGCAGATCCAGGGTGTGCCGGTAGTCCAGGAAAGTGCAGGCGTCCGGGGAGAACCACGGCCCCCACGGCCCCTGGGCGCGGCGGCAACGAAAGCGCAGGAGCAGCCAGTTCGGGAGGTTGACCAGGTCCTCGTTCACCACCTGTCGTCCCGCCACGGTCGACTCCAGGCGGTTGTAGCACCCGGCCACGTAGGTTCCCGGGCAGTGCACCAGGCCCGCCCTGCACTCGGGCACCGCACCACGGGTGGCGAAGTAGCCATTGCCGAGCGTGCACAACGCTTCCCGCAACCGCTCGGTGGAGGGGTCGTAGCCCTCGTACTCCCACGTCCACTCCGACATCCGCCGCCCTCACCCCCCTGCCTTCAGGCTCGCTGAGGGATGACGGCGACCGGGCACTGGGAGTGATGCAGCAGGGCGTGGGCGACCCTGCCGAGTTGCGGACCGAAGTGGCCGTGCCTCCTCAGAGCGCCGATGACGATCAGATCAGCATCGGCCGATGCCCCCAGCAGAACCTTGTGAGCGGGGCCCTCGACCGGCTGGCGGTCGACTTCGGCGTCGGGATGTTCCCGGACGGCCTCGACCAGCGCATCAGTGAGGCGGGTCGAGGCGCGTTCACCGTGCACACGAGCGGCGTCATCCGCGACCAGAGGGTGGTCCACGTGCTCATGGGCCGGGCTGCGCCAGGCCCGCACAGCCTTCAGGGCACAGCCGCGCGCCTCAGCCTCGCGCACGGCGAACCGTACGGCGGCCGAGCCCCCTGTCGAGTCGCCGACCCCGACCACCACCCGCCCGAAGGTTCCCTGCCGGTTCTGGTCCGAGCCACGGACCACGATGACAGGGCACAGGGCACGAGCCGCCACCGCGAGGCTGACCGACCCCAGCAGCAGGCCGGCGACCTCGCCACGGCCACGACAACCCGTGACCAGGGCAAATGCCTCAGGCCCCGCCCTCAGCAGCACGGACACCGCATCGTCGGGCAGCACCTCGCCCGACACCTTCACCTCGGGGTTGCGAAGCCGGGCGCGTTCCACGCAGGAGGCGATGATGTGCTCCGCCGTGACCTCTTCGGCGGGACGATCAACGCTGAAGGAGGGAAGGGCTCCCTCGTACCGCTCCCACAGGGAGGCATAGACGAGGCGAAGCGGCAGCCCATGGCGTGCTGCTTCGCCTACGGCCCAGTCCACCGCCTGCAGGCTGGAATCCGATCCGTCGACGCCCACGACCAGCGGGAATTCCATCGCCCCCACCGCCTTCCTGTGCGGCCCCCGCGAGCGCCCCCTATGACTACCGTCGCACCGCCCAGATGCCGCCGCGACATGCGGACCGGCCCTCGGGGCGGATCTTCGGCCCGGGTTTGCACCGCGCCGGATTGCGGCGATGGTGGAGTCATACCCGGGAAGAAGAAGGCGAAGGGGACCGCTGCGCGCGTCTCGGACATGGAGGAGGCGATCTGAAGTGCCGGAGACCCCGCACATCGTGAGTGATGTGATGACCGTGACGGTGGTGTCCGTCGGACGCGACGCGCCGTTCAAGGAGATCGTCGAGACCATGGAGCAGTGGAAGGTCAGCGCCCTGCCGGTCCTGGAGGGCGAGGGGCGCGTCATCGGCGTGGTCTCCGAAGCCGACCTGCTGCCCAAGGAGGAGTTCCGCGACAGCGTGCCGAGCGTCTATGAGCAGCGTCAGCGCCTGTCCGACGTGGCCAAGGCAGGAGCGGTGACCGCCGGAGAACTCATGAGCACCCCCGCCGTCACGGTGCACACCGACGCCACCCTGGCCCAGGCGGCAAGGATCATGGCCGTCAGGCACATCAAGCGGCTCCCGGTGGTCGATGACCTTGGCATACTTCAGGGCATCGTCAGCCGTGCCGATCTGCTGAAGGTCTTCCTACGGTCCGACGAGGACATCGAGGAGGAGGTCCGCCGCACGGTGGTGTCCTACCTCTTCCCTGCCCTCAGCCACACCATCCACGTGAACGTGCACGAGGGTGTCGTCACCCTCCGCGGCCGGATCCGGGACACCGCGCTCATCTCGGTGGCCGTACGCCTCATCCGAGCCATAGAGGGGGTTGTGGACGTCGAGCCCCATCTCACCGGCGCGTCCGAGGACCCGGCCGGACCGGCAAGCGCACGGTGACAGGTCCGCCGATGGCGGACACCGATGGCGCGGGACAGTCAGGGCAGGATCGCGGGACGGTCAGGGCTGGATGTCGAGTACCTCTGGCACCGGGCGGCGTGGTGTGGCGGGGCCTTTGGGGCCGTATCCGATTCGCAGCACCATCTGTGTGTAGCCGGTGCCCGATATCGGGTCCCGCAGTGGCCAGCGCAGGTCCGTCCATTCCAGGGCCTGGGTGGCGAACGAGCTGGAAAGGCCTTCGAGGGTGGCCAGCAGCAGCACGTGTTCCATGGCCTGGCCGGCACGCAGCCAGTCCTCCGGCCGGTCACCAGGCGTGCTGAGCAGGGCCAGGTGAGGGGAACGTTCGAAGTCGGTCGCGCCGCGGCCCTCCACCGGCCTTGTGCCGGCGAAGTCGCGCATCGGGGCACTACCACCGCGCTTGCGCGGGCCGAAGGCGTACCCGGGGATCCCGTCCGGGGCCGAGTCCGCCGATGGGGCGTCCGGGGCGTCGATACGGGTCCAGGCGGCCAGATCCTCGTCGCTGCCCTCGTCGGTCCTGTTGCGTGCCTCGGCCTCCTCGAACAACTCCAGCACCTCCTGCAGGTGCCATCCTGTGGGGAAGGACAGCGATGCTCCCTGAAGTTGGGCTGCATCGCGCAGAGCCCTCTGAACGGCCTCGGGTATCTCCCTTTCCTCGAACGGGAAGCGGCTGGTGTGCCGCTGGTGAATCGCCGGATACAGGGGAGCGAGGCTGTGCTCGCCGCTTCCGAGTTCCGTCAGCCGCACGGTGGCGAGCAAGGCCAGGTCGGCGGGGTCGGGCAGGAGCCGGGTCGCCGGGTACCAGCCCGCGTGGAACACCGCGACCCGCAGGTTCAGCACGGCGGCGCCGCAGCCGATGTTGAGGGCGCGGGTGTCGGGATCGGCGTGTGGCATGGCGCGGTCGAAATCGGCACGGACGTGGAAGGTGCGGCTGCCCTGGAGGTAACGGAAGCGCCACGGCTGCGCGTTGTGCATCGACGGGGCAGCGGCGGCGTCGTGGACCAGGGCTGTCACGCGCTCTTCGGGGAGTGGCTGTTGGCTCACCGGAGGCTCCTCCTTCGCGAGCGGACAGTCCCATTCGGGCGTTGCGGCTCTTCGGTTGTCTCTGAAGGCCGGTCGTGGAGTGCGCGCCGGTGAGCGGAAGTCCGTGGCCGCTTACCGATCGGCCGGGCTGATGCGCCGGCCCGTGAGGCGCGTGGGCCGAATCGACACCCACATCTCACGCTCGCCCCCGGCCCACGGCTCGGTGTGGGCGTGCTCGGCGAGTCTTCGCACCGCATCGGGCTCGGTGATCACGCTCGCAGGACCGACGACGAGCACGCTCCAGCCCTGGCTCATGGCCTCGTCCACATGGTCGACCTCGAAGGCGATATCCGTTCCCACGGCCGCCGCAGGTACGGACTCGGGCGCGGTACGGAAGGCGATCGCATCGTCGATGACCTCGTAGTTCACCGGGACGACCGCCGGGCCGTCGGGTGTCGACACCGCGATGCGCCCCACACCGTGGGTGGAGAGCCGGTCGCGGCATTCGTCGGGGCCGAGATCCCGCAGCTGGGGGTGCAGAAGCGCCTGTCCCTGGCCGGGCGGCAGATCGATACCGGCCCCGCGCAGCGCCGCCACGCTGGTGCCCAGCGCCGCCGCCAGTCTGATGAGAGTCGCCAGGCTCGGGTCGGCCGGCCGTTCTTCGAGGTACGCCAGGTATTCCGGTGCCATCCTGGCGCGGCCGGCCGTTTCCTCGCGGGACAGGCCTTGTCGCTTGCGTTCGGTGTACACGCGCCGACCGATGTCACCAGGATTGGCTACCCCGCCGGGCGGGGTCGCGTCGGACGACACGGCGCTCGCCTCGTCCGTGCCCGGCCAGGAAGGCTCATGGGCTCTCCCGGGCGTGTGCTCGACGTGACGGATGTGCGCGTCGGGCCCGGGGAACACGAGAGTCACCTCGTCCGTGTCCGACCAGCGCACCTCGTAGGGGGGAGTGCCATCCGGATGGTGGAGTCCGACGATCTCGCCGTCGCGCCTGGCAACGCCGGGCGCCGGGCTTTCGATGACGAGTTGGTCGCCGGGGTGAGCTCGCATGATCGCCGCCGTTTCCGCAGAATTCTGCTGTATCCAACGTGCCACGTACGAACCGCCCCCGCACGGGCTGGTTCCCGACCACGCCGGAGCCACGTGACCACGACCGGCTCTCACGTCCCGGAAGGGGAAGGCGACATGCACCACCGAACGGTCGCAGAACTCATGACCCGGGACGTCGTCCGGGCGCGGCGTGACACACCGTTCAAGGAGATCGTCAGGCTGTTGGCGGAGAACGACGTCACCGCCGTACCTGTGTTGGACGAACTGGACCGCCCCATGGGTGTGGTCTCGGAGGCCGACATGTTGCGCAAGTCGGCGGACCAGGCCGACCCGTCCGGCCGGACACCGATTCCCCACTTGGAAGCGTGGGAGCGGGCCAAGGCCGAAGGAGCCAGCGCCGAGGAGCTGATGTCGGCTCCCGCGGTGTGCGCACGCCCGGAATGGAGCGTGGTCGAGGCGGCCCGCCTCATGGAGGTCCACAACGTCAAGCGGCTGCCCGTCGTGGACGAGACGGACAAGCTGCAGGGCATCGTCAGCCGCGGCGACCTGCTGAGGATCTTCCTGCGCCGCGACGACGCCATCCGCGACGAGATCACCCGGGACGTACTGGAGCGGACATTGGGCCTTGCTCCCCGAGAAGTGACAGCCGAGGTACGCGAGGGGCAGATCACCGTCAGCGGATCCGTCGAGCACAAGAGCCTGATCCCCATCATCGAGCGGCTGTGCCAGAGCGTCGACGGCGTGGTCTCGGTCTCCGCACACCTCACGTACCGGACCGACGACGCCCGACGTTCCCCCACCGACACGTGAGCGGGCACCGATGCCGGTGATCCCACCCCTCAACCAGCCGGTGATCTCGATGCACTGCGCCTTCCCCTGCTCGGTTTTCGGGTCACGCACCGTGAGGACTCCGTTGGCCAGATCCGCACTGATGTGCTCGATGCCGGAGGTCGGCGGCAGAGTCGTGCGGTAGTCGAACTGTCCGACACGGCGGGTGTGCCGACGGACCGCCCCGGTGTGCTCCCTCTGCTTGACCTCACCGTGGACATCGAACTCGCCCTCAGCGACTTCCACGGTGATCTGGTCCTTGACCATGCCGGGAAGCTCCAGTTCCACCAGGTAGGCGTCCTCGGTGTCCTCGATGTCGACCGGCGGCGCCCACGGCTCGACCGCGCCGAACTCGGGGAATCCGCCCCGGAGAAAGCGGCGTGCATGAGCTGGTCCCGAAGCGCGCCCCTGACGTGCCGCGCGGGATGTGTCGTCATGGGATCCTCCTTGGTTTCCGCGGCTTCTGCCGGGTTTCCGACCCGGCACCGGACGCTGGGCAGGTCGTACGGGTTGCTCCACTGCCGTTGGTCACACGGGCCATCCCGCGGACTCGCGGCTGCTCGGCCGGGGCTCGCCCACGCCCCGATGTCGCGCTCGGCGACGTTCAGAGCTGCCGGGCGAGGTCGTCCATGGCCCGGCCCGCCGCCAGTCCGTCGCCGATCTCCGGCACGTTCAGGTCCGCCGGATGGCAGTGCACGGATCCGTGGCCGGTGAGTGCCGTGGTGCCGGTAGCCAGCACCGCACGTGCCTTCGTCGCGGCGGAACCAGGATTCGAGCCTGCCGGAGGCGCGTACCAGGGGGGAACGGCAGCGGCCTTCGGGCGCAGGGTCGAAGGTCCCTGAGGGACCGACGTCCGGCACCGAGCGACCGGCTGGCGACATGGCCCGTCTCCGCCGGTCGCGGTCATATCTGGGGAACGATCGCGACGGGACAGGGCGCGTGATGCAGCACCGCATGATTGATCAGGCCCAACTGCAGGCCCAGGTGCCCCTGCCGCCTGCGGGCCCCGACGACCAGCAGGTCCGCCCCTGACGCCGCCTCCAGCAGTGCCCGGCGGGCCGGACCCTCGATGACGTTTCGGCTCACCTGCGCGTCGCGGTACCGCTCCGCCGGGCCGCCCAGGGCGTCGTCGAGCACCTGCGCGGGCGGGCGCCGGTGGGCCTCCAGGGGCCAGGACGAGGCTTGAGGCGTGGTGAGAGCACCGAACGGTGCGCTCCAGGCGTGCACTGCCACCAGTCGGCAGTGCCGCGCATGAGCCTCGCGGAACGCGAACTGCACGGCCGTGTCGCTTCCCTCTCCTTCCCCGACACCGACGACAATGCTGCCGAACCAGGCATTCCGGTGCTCTGCCGCACCGCGCACCACGACGACCGGGCAGTCCGCTCGTGCCGCCACGGCCAGGCTGACCGAGCCCAGGAGCATGTCGGAGAGGTCGCCGAGCCCTCTGGACCCGAGTACCAGTGCGAAGGCGTTGCGCCCCATGTCCAGCAGGGCGGAGGCCGCGTCCTCCCGCAGCACCTCGCTCGACAGCCGCACTGTGGGAGCGCCTCGCCGGGCACGCTCTGAGGCGGCGCTGATCACGTCGGATGGTTCGTGGTCCGGCGCGGCTGCGTGCAGGAGGTGGAGTGGCACCCCGTGTCGCACCGCCTCGTCGGCGGCCCAGTCCACCGCCTCCAGGCTCGCCTCGGAGCCGTCGATGCCGACCATGAGGGGAATCGTCACCGCCGCTGACTCCTCTCGTGCCGGATTCCACGCCTTGGGCCCCTGCTCCACCGGTCCGCACGCGCCGCGGAGGGGATTGGGGTGATCCTCGGATGAGAGAACGCACCACGCCCGGCATGTCGGCGACGTCCGGACCATCCACGCGATCGAACTCGTTCACCGTCACTCACCGTCGATTCCAGCTTCTTACGAGACGGAGGTCGCCGCCATGCAACCAGTCGTCGCCGTGGGCCTCGACGGCTCACCCGAGAGCCTTACCGCCGCCCGGTGGGCCTCCGACGAGGCCAGGCGGCGCAGGCTGACGCCGCGCCTGCTGCATGCGTGGCCCCTGGTGGCGCCGGAACCAACCCGCATCCCTGCAGAGATCGATCAGAACTACTGGGCGAAGCGGATCGTGCACAACGCCCAGGCGGAGCTCCAAGCACGCCACCCGGACCTCTCCATCATCGGCAATCTGGTAGCCGACGATGCAGGTCATCGCAGGGGCCGTGCAGTTTCAGCGCCACGACCAGACGTCCTGCCGTACCTGGTGTGGGTGTTGGCTCTTCCTTGCGTGTTTCGGCAAGTTCGTGCGTGTGCCCTTCGCCGACTCCTCCACCCACCGGCAACCACCCTCCCTGGCGCTCGATGACGCGGTCCTGCTCGCCGAGGTGCTCCCCACCGCCTATGAGGTCGGGGTGCGCAACGGACACGTGGGCCCGGGAGACACCGTCGTGGTCGTGGGTGCAGGTCCCGTGGGGCTTGCTGCGGTCATCATCGCGCGGATCTACTCGCCCCGCAGGATCATCGCGGTTGACCTGTCTCCGTCCCGGCTGGAAGCCGCCGCTCGCCTCGGGGCGGATGCCGCCGAAGTACCCGGCCGGCTGATCGCCGACCTGGCCGAGGGGCCCGGCGCCGACGTGGTCATCGAAGCCGCAGGCGATCCGGACACCTTCCTGCTGTGCACACGCGTGGTGCGCGCAGGGGGGGCACATCGCCGACATCGGTATGCACGGTAAACCGGTCACGCTGCATCTTGAGGCGCTCTGGCGCAAGACGTGACGATCAGCACCGGCCAGGTCGACACCTCCTCCACACCCTGGCTGATCGACCTGGTGACTCTCGGACACCTACCGGTCTCCCCCCTTGTCACCCACACCTTCAGCCTCGACCGGATGGAGGACGCCTACGACGTCTTCTCGCACGGCTCCGACACCGGCGCCCTCAAAGTCGTCCTGCATCGCGAGTGAAGCACCCAAGCCGGAGAAGACACTTGGCGTACGTCCCGCCACCATCGAGGACGCCCGCAACATGCTGGCCCCCGCGCTCGTCGACCCCGACCCGGTGCTGATCTTCGAGCACGGAAGCCTCTGCGACACCTCCGGCGAACTCACCCCGCCCACCCATCCCGTGGGCCTGGACCACGCCGCCGCGATCCGCAGACCCGGCACCGACATCTCCCTCATCACGTACGGCGGTTCGCTGCCCAAAGCCCACGCCGCGGCAGACGAACTGGCCGCCGAGGGCATCAACGCCGAGGTGATCCACCTTCGGCGTCATCGACCCGCCACAGGTCGCCCTGGTCGGCTTCGGCCGGGTCGTCGACCGGCCTTGCGTCGTGGGCGGGCTGCTGGGCGTACGGCCCGTCGTCACAGTCACCCTGTCGGCAGACCACCGAGCGACGGACGGCGCCGTCGGAGCCCACTACCTCACGGCCGTCGACCACCTTCTGTAGAACCCGGGGCAGCTGTGCACCGAACCGATGCACTCGACGTGGTCAAGGAGTCGATCGCCCAGGTCATCCCCGACGCCGACCTGGTCACGCTCGGGCCCGACGACACCTTCCGCGACGCCCTCGAGATGGACTCGCTGGACTTCCGCAGCTTCATCGAGACCCTCAGCGAACGCACCGGCCGTCCGCATCGACGACGAATGCACCCCCTACCTCACCACGCTCTCCGGTAGCGCCGACTTCTTCGTCGCCCGCATCGAGTGACGTGCCGCCGCACACCGTCAACACCCGCTACGCTGGGCCCCCGCTGTGACGATGCCGAGCATCCGTTCCCGTGGATTCCCGGGGCACCGGGGCGCCGCTTGACCTGCCGAGTCCTGGCAGCCAACGAACTCAGCGCCATACGCGTGGTGGGGCGGAGCGGACTCGCTCGGCCCCACCGGGATACAGAGGATGATCGTCACGACCGGCGCTTGACCCTCAGTGCCAGCAGCCCCGTGCCAGCGGCGAAGAGGACAGCCAGGCCGCCGACCACTGCGTTGCTGACGATCACCGCGGCGGGGTGCGAACTCCTGGCGCCGGACACGATGAACGGGGCGATGACGGTCCATGCGCCGATTCCGGTCGCCGCCCAGCACATCGCGTGCGTGCGCTCGTAGGCGGAGCCGAAGCCGCCACCCATGAGGAACGCGTACGCCAGGCCGGTGATCAGGTTGGTGACGGCAAGTGTCGGCAGGGTCGTGTGGAACCCCACGATCCATGCCGATGCCGCCAGATACAGACCGGCCAGCAAGGCCAGCCCTTCCATGATCTGCGCTGTCACTGTCGTCGTCGCCCGCTCGGAGCTGGCACGCAACGCAAGGATGTCCGGGTGTTGTTCGATACCCGGGAATGTGCGTTCGGTCACGTCAGACACCTCCCATGTCATTCCGAACCCACTGCGCTCCTATCGCATTGGGCAGAAAGGGGGAGAAAAACCCCCTGTCTTTTCTCTACATCGTGTACCGTTCCCTCTCCCGTGTCGTGGGCCGAACGGCCCCCCGCACGGGGTACCAGGTGCCCCGGTCCTCCCAAGGATCCGCCTCGGCATCCGCGGGCGCACCGCCGCGACATGGCCAGGCCTTCTGGTGGCACCTGTCCGCTGGAAGCACTGGGAGGAGCCTGCCCCAGGGGCACGACCGGCGGGGTTCCGGTTGAACCGGATCACTGCCGACCACCGCTCACTTCGTGGCTGCTGCTGGGCTACCGCCCCCGGTACAGCCGGTCGAGGTCGACGAGCACCACATGTCCGTTGGCTTCGGCCGCGCGAAGCGCGGAGGTGAAGCCGACACCGCTGTAGCAGGCGGGTCGGGTGTGGGTGATCTCCTCGCCGCCAGAGGCGAGCAGGTCTAGGAGATGCCGCAGGTGTTCCAGGTGGTGCAGGTCCATGACCTCGTCCCAGCGTGCCATTCCCACCGACAGAAGAGCGCCGGGACGGGCACCGGCCGGGCCACGTACGACCACCTCCGCATGTGCCTCGGTGCCGACACGGTTGGCCGGATCGGGGAGTGAGCCGTGGGCCGCCGTCGCGGGATGTGCGCCGAAGACGGCCGAGTCGGCGAAGTCCATGACCCAGTCCCGGCAGATCTGGGCGAAATGGGGGCCGGCCACCGCGGAGTCGAAGACGGGACGCGCACGCCGCCAGACCTCGGCCACGCCCTGCTGCTCCAGCGCCGAGCGGTAGGGCCAGACAGCCGCGTGCTCGAAGGCGAGCAGCGACTCGGTGATGCGCAGCCGGATCAGCTTCGGGCGGAAGGCGTCTGGCTCGCCGTGCAGCAGACCGTTCTCCCGCAGCAGCGCAAGACAGCGGGCGGCATCGGCGAGCGGCGCGCCGAGGCGCTCTGCGATCTCGCCCTGTGTCGAGCAACCCGAGGCGATGGCGGTGAGCGCGGAGTGGCACAGCGCACGGTCCCAGTGGTCGGTCTCCTCCTGCATCAGGTGATGTGCCTCCAGGAACAGGGGAGTCCTGGAGTTGAGCACGGTTCTGCACACCCAGGCGTCGAAGTCGGCCAGCCCGCCGGGCGCGCGTTCTCCGCCGTATCCCCAGTAGGCAGGCGTCCCGCCGACGACAGCATGGACCAGCAGGGCAAGGCCGGGATCCTCGATGTTCCACAGCCTCGCAGCCTGTCGGTAGTCCAGCGGACGGAGGGTGAGTTCCAGATCGGTCAGCCCGTGCAGCGGTGAGGCCGCGCTGAACAGCCGGTGCATCACCGGCAGGGCGCTGCCGCTCAGCAACAGGCGTGCACGGTTGTCCCGGCCCGTGTCGCGCAGGCGCCGGTAGGCGCTGTGGATGGCGGAGGGAAGCGGGGGACTCTGCCGGACGAGGTCGGGGATCTCGTCGATGACGATCGGAACAGGTCGCCGGTCTCCCAGCTCCAGGAGCGCGTGGATGGCATCCTCCCAGCCATGCCAGTGGGTCGGCGGCGATGTGCCCGTGTACTGGGCCAGTTCGTCGCTGAGGCGGCGCAGGGACTCGGCCTGAGCCGCCGACTGTGCCCCGAAGTAGAAGCCGTCCAGGGCTGCTGTGAGTTCCTTCAGGAGGTACGTCTTGCCCTGCCGCAGCCGTCCCGACACCACACCGAGGCCGGGTCCGGGACGGGTGTCACAGGCGAACGCGACGAGCGCGTCCCACTCGGCGTCACGGTCGAAAACGGTCTCCGGCTTCACGGGACGAGAAACGTCGGACGGCAACACGACTGCTCCCCTCGCTCGGCAGCACTCCTGCCACCAGTACAACGTCGAACGCCGGACACCGCGACATGAGAGGCCACGTACGGACAGGCAGATCTGCCCAGGGCCCCTCCTCCGCCCGCCTGCGCCCTCTCCGCCTGTCAGTTCCTGTCCCGCTGTGCCAGGGCCAGACCTCGCTGCAGCGGGCCTGCCACGCGACGGAGTCGCCCACGGGGCATCTGTACGGTCCGTGTGCGGGCCGGGCCCGATCTACGATGCACCCGACTTGGCGCGTCCGTCGTTGGCTGCCTCCCCGGGCGCCGCACGAGCCTCTCGGCCGTTGATGCGCACCGGCCGTGCGGTGGCAGCCGGCCTTACGCGAGCATGTCGTCGACGGCGTAGTCGATCATCGGCCTGACGGTGACGACGCCGTCCACGCCCTTGGCTAGCCGTTCCGTGATCTGGGCGGTGCTGCGGTTCTCGACCTCCCCGCGCAGGGTGACGACACCGTCGTGAACCTGGACCTGCACCTCCGTGCCACCCAGCCGCAGCATCCCTTCCAGCAGGTCGTCGCGGATCTCCTCTCGGATCGCCTCATCGGGGCGCAGGAAGACACGTAGCAAGTCCGAGCGGCTGACGATGCCGATGATGCGGTCGGTCTGCCACCGCTCCCGCCGCACTGGCCCAGTTGCCGACAGCGGACATGCGGGACACCGACGACACCCATGTCGTGGAGGTAAGACCATCCGGCCTCAAGCGCGACGGCATCGACATCGAAATCAGCGAGCAGGAACTGCGCATCACCGGGGAACACAAGGAACTGGGCGTGACGAGGCCAATGGACCCTCGGCGACGGCGTGCTGGCCGTCGCCGTGCCCAAGGCGCAGCCCGCCGACCGGTATGCCTGCGGCAGCAGGCCGGGCCGCGGTATCAGCCGAGCAGACGGCGCACCCGGATCGTGTCGATGCGCCTCCACCGAGCTTGGGCAGTAGCAACCACCCAAGCTCGTCACTGCGGCCCCTGCTGCCGCCCGCCCCTGCGGCGGCCGTGCCTCGCACCGCCCGGCGCCGTGGCGCCGCGTACAGGCCGCCGCGCGGAGCTGTTCCCGCCCCCTGCGGCGTGCCTGGTCACTGCCTCTCCTGGTGCGGCTGCCCGAACGAGGTCTCGTGTGCCGGATGGGTCTCGATCACGCATCCGGGGCCGGGAAAGATCTCTGTCTCGTGCCCGTCTTCGTAGCGCACCCGGTAAGGTGGTTCGCCGTTTTCGCCGAGCACTTTCACGACGGTGGCATGGTGTTCAAGGGATCCCACGGGAAGCGGCCGAACGTCGGTACTCGCTATAGGCCGATCCTCATGGATATCCCCTGAGCCGGTCGGGGTGCGGAACGATAGCGCCGCCGCCGGCCCGCACGGCTTCCACCACCGCCTGGTGCAGGCGTCGGCTGTCCTGCTGAGAAGTGCACGGTACCGGGCTTCCGGTCAGCGTGAACCACTGAGAGGTGCCGGTGTACTGGACCTTGACATCGGCCTGCCTGCCGTCCCAGGTGGTGTGCACGGTCAGGTCCCCGGTGACGAACCCGGCCTCCTCGGTGCGGACACCTTCCCGCTCCGTGAACACCCCTGTCGTCGTCCATGATGCCCGGACCATGATTATCAGCCTTCCTTCGTGAATGCGGCCTCTTCCGGTGGCGCCCCGCTCCCGAATGTCCCAGGGCCCAACCGGCTCAGACCTCGACGGAGCTGCCGCTCACCACCGGTTCCCTGTGCGCCCCAGGTTCCGGCAGAGACACGGCGGTCCTTCCGACGTTGCGGACGGTGGTCTGGGCGATCTGGCTGATCGCGGAGGACACGTCCTCGATCTCGACGATGGACTTCACCGGGTCGACGCGGCGGAAGTAGGCGACCGCGGCCACGCCGATGGAGACGTTGTCCCGGGTGATGACCTGCTGGGACGGGATCGGCATGGTGACCGTCCGCAGGGTGACCTTCCACATCCGGTCCGCCAACGGGATCATGAACCGGATTCCCGGGTTCCGGACATTGCGCAGTTTTCCGAAGCGGAACACGACACCGCGCCGGTACTGCCGGGCGATCGCAACTCCGAGGTTCGGCACGGGACCCACCTCCTTGAGGCTCTGGCCTTCATCGTGACCCTGGCGGCCTGCGGCAGGGCCCGTGCCATCCGTCCCGTCGACAGGGGCCGACCGGCCCTGGCGTACCTGATGGCCGCGTCGGGGCCTGCGCCCTTGGCGGGCCCGATCAGAGGTGTCGTCGCTCTTGCCCGAGGTTCCTGTCCGGGATGTCGTCGGCAGCCGCGTTCACAGGGACCGGCCGAACGGACGACGGCTCAGGTGGGTGGGTCCGAGGTTCGGCACCCGGTGAGGAGCACCGGTGCGCCGAGCTGCCGGGCAGCGGCGTGCCAGGCCTGGGTCAGCGCGCTGTGTGTCATGGCGAGAGCCTGGGTCTGGGTCTGTTCGCTGTGCAGGCGCAGCGGTCCGCCGATGCGTACGTGAAGTCGTGGGCGGTGCAGGGGAGCGGTGAGTAGCCTGGCCACCTGTTCGAGGGGGCTGCCGGATGCCAGTGCGCGGGCTCCGGCCTGGCCCACGGGCACGATCTGGGCGCCGGTGGCGTGCGCGAGATGGAAGAGGCCGGGATGGAAGGGTCGGGGCGGAGCCTCGCGGACGCCCTTGCGGTGCGGGAGGCCGCCTTCCGGGTAGAGCAGGACGGACCGGCCCGCGGCCAGTGCGGCTTGGGCTTCTTGCAGTGCTCGGGCGGCTCGTGGGCCGTGCCGGTGAACCGCGATGTGTCCCTCTCGGGTGAGGACACGGCCGAGCAGGGGGACGTGCCACAGCCCTGCGGCTGCCAGCACGACGGGCTCGGTGCCGAGGCGGTGCAGGGCGGCGAGGACGACCGCGGGGTCGCTGAGGGAGGTGTGGTTGGCGATGATGATGCTGTCGGCAATCGGTCCGGAACCGGCATCTGTGGTGACGTCCAGACGGCCGAAGACCGGCACTACGGCGTCTGCGAGGCGACTGAGCACCACAGCACCCCCAGGGTGGCGACAGCCGATAGCTGCCCTTGTCGTTGCCGCGGCGGCGAGCGCTCCTTGATCACCTTATGCGCCGCGCGCTGCTCTGGGACCCGGGGCAGAGACACAGTGCTCACTGAGAGCCGGACGCCGGGCCCTCGGTAGACAGCCGCCCAGCCCAGGGTCGCCGGCATTTCCCGGACGCTCCTTCGCTACTTCCGAGCCGGACAACCTCGTCTGCTGTGGGCGATCTCCGGCGTCGCCATGGCGAGAGGTGTTGCTTGCCGGTGTCCCTGTGCGTGACGCCGTGACAAGGGATCCGCTCACGGAGCCTGCGGACTTGACGAGCCGCGACTCTGCTGGCCGATCCTCCGTACCACTCCCGACGGTCCCGGTGACCGGTCCGGGCGTGGCTGCTGGACGCACTCGCGGGTATCGACCTTCAGGACGGCATCGGGTGCGAGACCGGTCGGCCGCTGTGAAGAGCGCGATCGACGTCCTCGCTGGTCGGCTTCTGCCGAGTGAACACATCTTGCCCGACCACAGTGGAGTCCCACGCCTCCGCCGTGGCGGAGCGGGTCAGCAGCCAGGTAGTGAAGATACGGTCTGGGCTGGCAAAGAATTGGCCGCTCCAACTCGTGACGGAGCCCACGTTGCCATGCTCGTTGCGCCAGGCGACCGTCCAACCGACAGCGATGCCGTTTCCCGGGCTCATCGGCCCGTCATGGCGTCCAGTCAGGAGGTACGTCCCCGGCGTGTGTCCTACGGCGGTGACGTACATTCCGCTGACGGTACCCTCCGGGTCCGACTCGAGGTTCATTTGCGAACCGAACTCGTTGTACCACTCTCCGTCAAAGGGCATGATCTTCTCCCTGCTCGCTCGCGCCTGCGGCATCTCGACCGGCACCTGTCAATTCATGCAGTGATTTGTGGCGGCTAGCGCGGTGACGCCAGCCTGTTGAAGCCGTCGGCGCAACCGCTCGGGGAGGGCGCTGCGGCGGCATGCTGCCAGCGGGCAGCGATACTCAGGCCCGTGGGCGAATCACTGCCAGGGGGCACTGGGAGAACTGCAGGAGGTGGTGGCTGACGGAGCCGAGGGCCAGACCGTGGAAGCCACCGAGTCCACGAGAGCCGACGACCAGGAGGTCGGCCCGGTCCGAGGCGCGGGCCAGCGCGATGACCGGTGGCTCGTCGGGCAGCTGTTCCACCATCTCGACATCGGGATGCTCCTCGCGCAGCGGAGCCAGCCACTCCTCCAGCGCCTGCCGCTGCTCCTCGGCCATAGCGTCCTGGGCCGCGCTGACATAGGCGTGGGGCCCTGGGTGGCTCCAGGCGTGCACAGCCTGCAACTGGGCGCCGCGCAGCGACGCCTGCTCGAAGGCATACGCCAGAGCGGCCCGGGAGTGCGCCGACCCGTCGGCGCCGACGACGATGCGGCCATGGCCGGTGGTGGCGTGGTTGACGATGACCACCGGGCTGGCCGCGTGACCGACCACCTGCAAGGCGACCGAACCGAGCAACAGACTCCCGAAGCCGCCCATGCCTTTTGTCCCGAGTGCCACCGTGTGGGCGTGCTCGGCTTCGGCCAGCAGTACCGCTGCCGGGGTGCCCGAGGGAAGAGCGGATGTGACCTCCAGGTCCGGATGGGCTTCCTGCACGATGGCGGTGGCCTCGTCCACGACGCCTTGGTCCCAGTCACGCGCCTCCTGGGCGCGCCCCTCTTCGGTGGTCCCGTAGGAGTGGAACAGGGGCAGGACGTGGATGATACGCAAGGGACACTGGCGCAGAGTCGCCTCATGGGCGGCCCACACCAGAGCTCGCAGACTTCGCCCGGAGCCGTCGACTCCGACCACGATCGGACCAGTCATTACCTCTCCCGGGTATACGGAGGTCGGTGTTCGCCGCCGCTGGATCTGCGGTTGCGTGACCATGGCCATCAGACTTGCCGCGCAAGCGACTCAGCCATCGGTCGGTCAGGGGGCCGCACCGGTCTGCATGATCTCTCGGGCGGTGGTCATGGGCGTCTCCTTCGGTGTCCGCGCGGAAAGAGCCCGTGGACTCTGGGCCGCCCCGGCATCCCCTCAAGACCAGTGTGGATACATCACCTCCCGCGCGCATGCCGCGGAACGGTACCCACGGCGTGTCAGAGACTGCGCCGCATGGCCGCTCGGGCGAGTCCGACAGGGCCGCAGGCCAGCGTCTGTGGCCAGCGCGCGGAAACCGGCGCGCCCTTCACGCAGCGCCTCCGCCCTCCGGCCAGGTCCTCGCACACCATCGGCCGCCCTGCCCCGGTCGACTCCTGGCGGTTGCAGCACTTCGGGCGCGTGGGTTCCTGGGCAGTGCACCAGGCCCGCCCGGCCCTCAGGCCCCGCGCCCCGCGTGGCCAAGTAGCCCCTGCCGATCGTGTAGAGCGGCACAGGCACCGAGTACGACGAAGGGCGCGATGACAGTGCACACCCCCATCGAGGCCGTCGACCGCATGGCGTGGATGTGTTTGAAGCGGATGCCAGCCGCCAATCGTGATCGTCTTCTCCTTCGCTCAAGAACGCCGGGATGCGGAATGCCTTACGGCTCGATGCGCGGCCCTTGGACGTAGCGCCTGGGCGGAGGGGGGCTGTCACCTCAACCCGCACCGGCAGGGTTACGGTCGGGCGGGCTCGAGGCCCAGGCGACGGCGTCGTCGAGTTCTCCGTATCCGAACTGCCGTACTTCGGCTTGGACGAAGTGCTTCGCAAGGTGAGGCGCGAGGCCGGCGAGCTTGCTGTCGGCCGCCAGCGCGATCCTCCTGACCTTGCGATGGTGGTCACGGACGAAACGTACGTGCCGGAGCAGGCTTCCGATGTTCTCCCATCCCGGGACGGCGCGAGCGTGCACCACGGCACCGGCCAGTTCGTCATGGGTTTCGAGCCAGCTGTCGGCTGTCTGTGCCAGCGCGTCGAAGTCCTGTGCGCGCAAGGGCTGTTCGACCTCGACCACGAGAACCTTGGACTCGGACAGGAGCTGGTGGGAGACGCCGGGCCCTTCGGGCAGTGAGACGAGCCAGCGCAGAGCCTCTTCGCGATCCTGGTCGCCGAAGACGCGTACCGGACAGGGCATCAGGAAGCTCGCGAGCCGCGTCGACTGCCGGATCCAGCCGATGTCGCTGACGACGGCGCACCCTTCGAACAGGCGCATGGCGCCGATCCCGACCTTGAGGTCCTCCCACCCGGCCGCTGGGGTGAACGACCGGAATTCCGGGCCGCACTTGTACAGAAGCCGGATGCGGCGGCCTTCCCTGCGTGCGTCGTCGACGAGCGGCTCGATCACCGCTTCGTCGGCTGCCGGTGACTTGATCGTCCGCCCTGTCGTGGGCGTGCCTGGCAGCGAGATGCGGGAGGGAGTGTTTCGGGGCACGGTGGGAGGGGGGCCGGTTGCTGGCCGGTTCTTTCCTTGCATCGCACTAGCCGAAGGAAACGTGATGGCCGTAGCAACAGACATGCTCGTTCCGGCGCTGCGCGAGGTCCGCGAGGCCGAAGCCGCGCTTGCCGACCGTTTGAAAACTCACCTCTCAGTCACGCCCGCCGGGGAGTACCGGGAGGTCCTGGAACGCCGCGTCGGTGACGCCCGCGGGCATGTATACCGCATCGACGAACGTCTGGGTACTTTGAAGCCCCGTGGGCTGGTGCAGACCGTTCTCGAGAATGCCTTCCACATCACCAGGCAAGCTGTCCAACTGCCCTTCGATGCAGCGATGTCCGTCCCGGGCGCCGTGTTTGGGGGGCAGGGGAGGGCGTCGGAGGAGCAGCTGCTGAAGAACGTCGAGGACGAGTATGCGGTCACCGCGTTCGCCGTGGCCGTCTGCCGGGCCGCCGAGCGTATCGCCCAGGAGGCCCAGGACGCCGCCAGCACGGAGTTGCTCGGTTCCGTCCGCAGTGACGGCGAGGAGGTGCTGGAAGAGCTCGGCAGCAGCCTTGAGCAGCGCGCCGAGGCAGCGGTGGTGGCCGCCGAGACCGCTGGTGGCGTGGGCGTCGCCGGCGCAGCCCAGGCGGTCCGCGACTGGAGCAACTGGCTGCGGGAGACGGCCGAGCGCATGCCTGGCGTGGACCGGCTCCAGGGCGTACCGGAGGGAGCCCTCATCACGGAGGGCGAGTTGCCGATCCCCGATTACCGCAGTCTCGGCACCAGGTCGATCCTCGACCGGCTCCCGTACTTGTCCCAGAGGGATCTGGCCACGGTGGGCGCCTATGAGCGTTCCCATGCGGCGCGCTCCGCGGTCCTGAGCAGGATCGCGGACCTGCTGGGCCCCGAGCCCTGGACCGGCTACGACAGCATGAATGCCGGCGAGATCCGTCAGCGGCTCGGTGATGCCGAAGAGAGTCTCACCCGGCGGGTGCTGGAGTACGAGCGCCGCCATCAGGCACGCTCCACTGTCCTTGCGGCCGCCGAACGAGTCCACATCTGAACGGGCACGTCCCTTTCAGGGCTGCATCGCGCCCCCGAGGCTCACGCGGACGACCGCGTGCCCCGGGGGTGTCGGTGCTGGTAGGTCCACAGCTGGTCGACGAGGGTGAAGCCGAAGGACTCGAAGAGCCGGGAGGCGGCCTGACTGCCAGGGGTGCGGTGCGGGGCGTCATCGATGACGACGGGCGCGACCTCGGTGGCACCTTGCTCGGCCAGCAGGGCCAGGGCCTGGGCGAGCAGTTTGTGGCCGAGGCCACGGCGACGGCGCGCGGGCATGGTCTCGGCCCCGAACCGCCGCGACTCGGCTACCGGCCCGAACCCGGATCACCGCCCGGCAACCCTCGTCCCCACGCGCCGGGGACGAGGGACACAGACGCGCACCTCGCGGCGGCGCGAAAGCCACACCCGCGTCCCCATCAGTCGGCTCTCCGCATGCGGGACCGACGCCTCCCACCACGCGATCCGGCAGGACCCGGACCCTGGCGCCCGCTTCATGGGCGCACTCGTCCCGGAGCGGCTCAGCTTCTGGGCGGGGCGGGGCGGGGCGGGGCGGGCCGAGGTCGGATGGTGCTGCCTCGGCTGTGCAGCGGTCAGCGCCGTGATGCCGCCGTAAGCATGGACATGCCTGCCAGGGGCCTGGTGGCGGCGAGGGAGGCGATCAAAGACGGCTGCGAAGCGGCCCGCAGTCACAGGAAGGCGCCGGGGCCGGCCAGGAGCGGGGTGAGCACGGCTGCCAGGGCGCTCCTGACTCGCTCGGCGGGGCGCCGTTCGGTGCGGTCGCCGAGGAGAACAGCCCGCCTGAGTTCAGCTTGGGGCCGTTTGGCCCCTGCCCCGCGCGTTCGCGTCAAGGGATGCTGGATTGACGGCGAGCGGGGCTGAGTGTTCTCCGGAATGTCCGGTATTCCCGTTCTGGTTGATGCGGGCCTTGGCCACGAGTAGAGACCAGACAGTCGGACCCCTTGCTGTGCCGTCGCATTCCCGGGGCCTCGGGCAGGTACGACGTGGTCCTCATTCTGAGGAGCAAGCAATGGGAGTTCTGATCTTCCTTCTGGTCATCGTGGCGCTGTTGATCGTGGTGGCGTTGGCCATGGCCGTGAAGGTCGTGACGCAGTATGAGCAAGGTGTGCTGTTTCGGTTCGGCCGGCTGGTCGGAACGCGGCCCCCTGGTCTGCGGGTCATCATCCCGGTCGTTGATGTCCTGCGTCGGGTGTCGCTGCGGGTCGTCACGATGCCGATCCAGTCCCAGGGGATCATCACCCGGGACAACGTCAGCGTCGATGTGTCGGCTGTCGCCTACTTCCGGGTGGTCGACGCGGTGAAGTCGGTCATCGCGGTCGAGAACGTGCAGGCCGCGATCAATCAGATCGCACAGACCACCCTGCGCAAGGTCGTTGGCCAGCACACGCTCGATGAGACGCTGTCTGAGACGGACCGCATCAACCTGGACATCCGGGAGATACTCGATGTCACGACTGCCGCGTGGGGCATCGAGGTCACCCTGGTCGAGCTCAAAGATATCCAGCTGCCCGACAGCATGAAGCGCGCGATGGCCCGCCAGGCCGAGGCGGAGCGGGAGAAGCGCGCCAAGATCATCAACGCCGAGGGTGAATCGCTCGCGGCAGCGGCGCTCGGCGACGCCTCGGACACGATGATGGCCCATCCGCTGGCTCTGCAACTGCGCAACCTGCAGAGCCTGGTGGAGATCGGCGTGGACAAGAACACCACCGTAGTGTTCCCCGCCCCGCTGATGAGCACCATCGGTGAACTCGGCTCCTTCCTCGGTCGGGAGGCGGCAGCGGCCGCATCCGCCGCGCCGCCCGTCGGGATCACCAAAATCGTCCCCGGCCCGGTGCCGAACGGAGTGACCAAGACCGTGTGATCAGCAGCGCTTCGCCGGTGGCTCACCGGGTCCGTGCCCCGGTGAGCCACCGACGCCATGCGACGGGAGGGCCGGTCGGGTGCCTGGGCAACCAGGGCGGAAGAGGTTCTCGTGGCGCTCCGTGGAGACGACCCAGTGACGCTCTCATCCGGCACGCCGGTCAGATCCGGCGCGGTGGTCCGCGCGTCGTGAGCCGAAGGTCAGGCCGAGCCAGCACGCCCAGCCGATGGGTTGCATCGCCCAGTAGCTCGCGATCCGGTAGAGCAGCGTGAGCGCGATTGCCTGGTCGGTGCGCAGCCCGTCCAGCACGAGTAGTGCTGTGAGGCTGGCCTCCACAACACCGAGACCGCCCGGCGTCAGCCGCAGGCTGCCCGTCATCTGGGTGAGCGTGTATGCCACGAGGATCCCGCGCCAGGGAACGCCGATGCCCAGCCCCCACGCGCAGGCGAGGAGGCAGGCCGCGTCGCAGCCCCAGTTGAGCAGCGCGAACGTGAAGGGCCGCCACCACGGGCGCAGCCCCGGTCGAACAGCATGGACGTGCCGGACGAGGGCAAGCAGGCCGTCCTGAATGTCCCGCAGCTGCTGGGAACGTACCCCGAGCCGCCGCCAGAACCGCCAGACGCGGCGGCGTACCGGTGCGAAACGGGAGAGGCCGGCCACAGCGCCCGCCGTCACGCCGAGGACCGCCGCGAGCCCGAGCACCACGGGTCGCAGCGCGCCGAGCCCCGCGGAGCCGCTCGCCAGCGCACCGGCCACCAGCAGCGCAAAGAGCGCGGCCGCCGACAGCACTCCCGAGACGGCGAGCACCGCTCCCGCAAGTACCTGTCCCACACCCCTGCGCCGGAACTGCGTGAACATCCATGCGGCCGCGAACGCCGCCCCGCCCGGCAGTGCGCCGGCGACGGCGTTGGCCGCCAGCACGATGGTGCCGACGACCCTGAGCCGCAAGCGCGCCTCGCCCATGCGCAGCAGCCACTGCTGCAGTGCGATCAGAGCGCCGAGAGACGCTGCCTCGAACCCGGCGACCAGGACCAGCCGGGGCATCCGGACCGCGGCGATCAGGTGCGAGGCCGCAGCCAGGTCGTGCCGCCGGTACACCGCGACGACCGCCGCGATCACCACCAGGGCGACGGAGGCGAGCCACCACAGCCGACGTGGCTTCCTGAAGGGTGCGGCGACGAAGTCCTCACCATGCTCGACGTCCTTGTCCGCGCCGTCCATGTCGGCCACCGTACGGCGCCGCACCGCCCTACGAGATGAGGCGTAAGCGAGCCGTCCTTGTACCGGGGCCGCCGGCGGTTCCCCGTCGTGCGCGCAGCTGTCCGCGGGAAACGGAGCCGGGACGGACCACTCACCTGTCGAAAGTGCGGTCGGAACGCGCAGTGGCCTGCCTGTCCGCCCTGGGGAGCGCGGGCAGGCACGGGCTCCAGTCGAGGTGTCGTTCCGCCGGCGGACTCCGAACCGGCCCTAACGTCTGCTGAGTGAAGAGTCGACACGAGGCGTGGGTGCGGCCGGCGGGGCTCGACCCTGAGGAGGCGGCGGAGCTGCTCCTGCGCGATCTGCACAGTTCGCGATCCGGTTTGACCTCGGTCGAGGCCGGGCGGCGACTGCTGCAGTACGGCCGCAACGAGCTGCGCAGACGCGGCGGCCGCCGCTGGCCTGGTGAACTGGCGCGCCAGTTCACGCACCCGCTCGCCCTGCTGCTGTGGCTCGCCGCAGCGCTGCTCGTCGCCGTGGGCTCGTACGTCGTGGCCGCCGCGGTCGTCCTCATCATCTTCCTCAACGCCGCGTTCGCGTTCGTCCAGGAGGTGCACGCCGAACACGCGGTCGAGGCACTGGCCGCCTACATCCCCCAACGGGCGAAGGCCCACCGCGACGGTGTCCCGCGAGAGATCGATGCCACCGAACTGGTCCCGGGCGACATCATCGTCATCGAGGCGGGCGACCGGATCGCCGCCGACATCCGCCTCCTGAAAGGGGCCATCGAGGTCGACATGTCGGCGCTGACCGGGGAATCGGTGACCACGCTGCGCTCGGCCTCGATCCTGGACGTGGACGTCCCCGTGCTCACGGCGCACGATCTTGTCTTCAGCGGCACCAGCTGCACGGGCGGCGAGGCCCACGGTGTGGTCTTCGCCACCGGTATGAACACCGAGCTCGGCCGCATCGCGGCGCTCTCCGAGCGAGTCAAGCAGGAGCCCAGCCCCCTTGAGCGCCAGGTGCGGCGGGTCGCCTGGCTGATCGCGATCGTCTCTGTGGCCCTGGCACTCGCCTTCATCCCCCTGGCCACGCTCGGCATCGGGCTGTCGCTGGTCAACTCCGTGGTCTTCGCCGCCGGCCTGCTGGCCGGCATGGTCCCCGAGGGGCTCCTGCCCGTCATCACCCTCGCCCTCGCCGTGGCCGTCCGCGCGCTCGCCACACGCGGCGCCCTCGTCAAACGGCTCAGCGCCGTGGAAACCCTCGGCTCGACGGACGTCATCTGCACCGACAAGACGGGCACCATCACCGAGAACCGCATGCGCCCCACCCACGTGTGGACCGCCTCAGGACTCCTCGAACTGGACGACACCTCGGCGCTCCAGCACGGCACCCCGGCCGACCCGGCGCGGGCCACTGTCGGGCGGATCGCCGCCACCTGTAACAACGCCCGCGTCGAACCCGGCGAGGAACCCAGCGGCGATCCCACCGAGATTGCCGTCCTGCTCGCCGCCCGCGAGCTGGGTGCCAGGCTCGCAGCCACCGAGCGGGAGGCCGACCGCTGCTGGCAGTTCCACTTCGACCCCGAACTCAAGCTGATGTCGACCATCGACCGGCACCACGGCCGTCTCGCCATCCGCACCAAGGGAGCACCCGAAGCACTCCTGCCACACTGCACCACCTTCCTCGGCCCCCAGGGGCAGCAGTTGCCGCTCACCGAACCCGACCGACAGCGCATCACCGCCCAGGTGGATGCTTTCGCCGCCGACGGCCTGCGCGTACTTGCCCTGGCCGAACGGGAACTGTCCCCCGACCGCAGACCGCCGCACCGACGAGGCGACGCCGAGACCGAACTGTGCTTCGCCGGACTGATCGCCATGCTCGACCCGCCGCGCCCCGAAGTCGCCGAAGCCGTACGCAACTGCCACACCGCCGGCATCCGCATCATCATGATCACAGGCGACCACCCGCTCACCGCCACCGCGATCGCCCAACGTGTCGGCATCACCGGCAGCAACCCCACCGTAGTCAGCGGCCGGCAACTGGAGAACCTCGGCGAGAGCGAACTACGCACCCTCGTCAGCCGGACACACGACATCGTCTTCGCCCGCGCCTCCCCGGAGGCCAAGCTCCGCATCGCCGACGCACTGCGCGAGGAGGGACACGTCGTCGCCATGACCGGCGACGGGGTCAACGACGCCCCCGCGCTACGCCGCGCCGACATCGGCGTCGCCATGGGCCGCTCCGGCACCGACGTCGCCCGCGAAGCCTCCACCATGGTGCTCACCGACGACAACTTTGCCTCGATCGCCACCGCGGTACGCGACGGCCGCCGGATCTACGACAACGTCCGCAAATTCATCATCTACATCTTCGCCCACGCAACCCCCGAGGTGACGCCGTTCCTCTTCTTCGCACTCGGCGGCGGCCGCATCCCACTCCCTCTGACGATCCTGCAGCTCCTCGCCTTCGACATCGGCAGCGAGACGCTCCCCGCCCTCGCCCTCAGCCGCGAACCCGCCGAACCCGGGCTCATGGACCGCCCGCCCCGGCCACGAGCCGAGGGCGTCATCCAGGCCCCGATGCTGATCCGCGCCTGGCTCTTCCTCGGCGCCCTCGTCGCGGCACTCCAGATGACAGGCTTCTTCTACGTCCTCACCAAAGCCGGCTGGTCCCTCGGTGACCCGACCGGGCCAGGGCAGCCCCTGCACCACGCCTACCAGCAGGCCACGACCATATCCTTCCTCGGCATGATCGCCGGACAGATCGGCACCGCCTTCGCCGTCCGCACAACCCACGCCTCGCTCCGCTCCGTAGGCGGCCTGTCCAACCGCTACCTCCTCGCCGCCATCGCCGGCGAACTCCTGCTCGCAGCCGTCTTCGTCTACACTCCGCCATTCCAGAAACTGCTGGGAACCGCCGCCCTCCCCGCGAGTGATCTGCTGTTCCTGCTCCCCTACCCCTTCATCGTCTGGGGCGCCGACGAACTCCGTCGTTACCTGATCCGACGGCACAACTCCCGTTCTCCCCAACGGGGATAGCCGCAACGCTGCACGCAGGGAGTGTCATGAATTGGGCTCTGGCCCGTAATCGGTGGTAACGAAGGGTGCCTTCCCGCCGCCGTACACCCGGGCCATGTAGGTCCCCAACAGCGGCGTGCTCACCGTCAGCAGGGCGAGCACGAACACCACTTCGAACACCCCGGTAGGAGGCCGGACCGGTCGAGGTGCACGTCATCCCGCCGCACCGGCCGCCCAAACACCCGCTGACCGCGCGGCTGCCCCACCTCGCCCGCCCCACGCACCGGGGCCGGGTGCCCCTGCCCCACCGGCGCACCGCGATCGGCTGGGCGCTCTCGGTCCTCGCCCCCTGGCGATGACTGTGCTGCTGCTACCCGCCCGAGGAAGTCTCGGTCTCGCGGGAGCCCTGCTTGATCCTGCTGGACACCGGCTACCGGGGCGCGGAACTGGCCACCGAGCTGGACTGCCTGTCCGTCCAGCTCCTGGTGCGACTGCGCAGCAACCGGCGCTTCCACTTCGACCCGCCACCACGGCTGCCCGGCACCAACGGGCGCCCCCAGCGGCACGGCGCGGAGTTCTCCTGCGCCCGCCCCGACACCCGCCCGGCTCCCGACAGTGAAGTCAGCCTGGACAGTGACTGGTACGGGAAGGTGACCATCCGCGCCTGGCGCAACCTGCACCAGCAGCTGACCCGCCGCTCCAGCTGGTGGAGCGACTGGCCCGAGGACACGCCCTTGCCCATCGTGCGTGGCACCGTCCTGCACGTGCAGGTCGAGCGGCTGCCGCACGGCGGCGGCACGGAGAGGGACTTGTGGCTGTGGCACCTCGGCCCCCAGCCCGCTGATCCCGTTCTGCTGTGGATGGCGTACATGCGCCGCTTCGACCAGGAGAACTTCCACCGGTTCGTCAAGGGCCACCTCGGCCTGGGCGCCGCCCGCCTGGACGCGGCCGAAGCCGTCGACCGGTGGATAGCCCTCGTCCTGGCCGCCTACACACAACTGCATCTCGCCCGGCACCTCGTCGACGATCTCCGCCGCCCCTGGCAGGCATGCCCGCCCCTTGGCACCACCTTGAGCCCCTACCGAGTCCGGCTGGGGTTTCGCCGCTTCCGCGCGAAACTCCCCGCGATCACCAAGCCGCCGAAACCCCGGCCCGCAGGGCCCGGCCGCCCCAAAGGCTCACGGAACGGGCCGAAACATCCCCGCCCCACCTATAGACCCCCGACCAGCCCCTGTCACCCGGAGTGACCGGGAACTCAAAATGCAAGGCTTCCGCAACCCCACCAATCAACGCCTACGCACACGCTGCGTCACCACCCGCCGAGCCCGCGGACACCTCCGCACCGCCAAAATTCGAAGACCCGAGAAACCGCCGCCCTGGCTGGTTCGGTGGCCTGGGACCTGGGTGAGCACGACAAAGCCGACGCCTACTACAAGGTCACGTCGCAGTGCGCGACGACCGCCGGGCACCCTCCGCTCCGAGCCCTGGTCCTGACCTACAGCAGCTACGGCGCCTCAACGCCGAAGGCGAAGTTGGAGTTCCTTTCCCAAGCGGCCAGCGACGTGCGAGGCCACGGCAACGCTACTGCTGCTGCCTGGGTCCTCGGCAGGCGTGCGGAGGAGGCTGCGGCGGTCGGCGACGAAATGGGGGCGCTCCGGGCGTTGGAGCGAGCGCGCTTCGCCGGAACGCCTCGATCTCGGAAGTCAGTTCCACAGGGGAAGGTCGACCCATTGCCCGAATCCGTCCGGCTTCCCATGGGTGTAGACGAGGCTCAGTTGGGTGTAGTGCGACAGATCAGGGTGCTTCTTCCATGGCTGTGGCGCGTTGAGCCGCACGATCACCGGGTACGAGTGGAACTTGCCCGCGGCGCAGTACGGCTTGCAGTCGTTCACCACGTTGAAGCCCTCGGCCACCGCGGAGTCCGGGTGCCACTGAGACCAACGGAGCGAGGTGAGGCGGCTGTTGCCGTCACCGCACGCGAGGATGAAATCGGTGGGGCGCACCTGCGCGTGCCAGAAACAGTCGACCATCACGGGCTGTCCCGCCTGGTGTTTCACGCTGGGCGTGGACGGCGGTGACGGAGCAGGGGTGGAGGAAGCTGTTCCCGTGATTGCTGCGAGCGACACAGCGGCACAGAACGTCACCGCTGTCCTCACTGTGCGTCTTGGCATGTTCGCTCCCAGTCGCAATCTCTTTCGACCAGCAGGCCCGGCGCCTGGTCCGCCCCTTCTTGCGGCGGCCAGCTCCATTACTGACGCTACGACGCTGCCGGAGGATGCACCACTCGCACGGAGTAACGCGTGCTCCATCCCGCGACGAGGCTCCGGACGTCGACATCACACCGCCGTCACGCCGTCACCGGCGAACCCCGAAGGAGAAGTCAGCATGAGTACGACCAGTCCACGGAGGCGGGCCGCCATGTTCGTCGGAGACGACGACGACCCGCGGCTCGGTGCTCCCTCGACCGGCGAAGAGCGAGCCATGCTCAGCGGATTTCTCAGGGCCCAGCGGACCACGCTGGAGCTGAAGTGCGCGGACCTGGAAGGAGAGTTGGCCCGACGCTCCGTCGAGCCCTCCACGCTCTCGCTGCTCGGACTCGTACGCCATCTCGCCGACGTGGAGCGCCGATGGTTCCGTCAGGTCCTCGCCGGTCAAGACGCGCCGCCTCGCTTCTCGTCGCCGGAGGAACCCGACGGCGACTTCGACGGCGCGGTTTCCGATCCCGGCCTTGTGACCGAAGCGTGGCAGGCATGGCGCGCCGAGGTCGCGTTCGCCGACGCCTTCACCAGGGACGCGCCCCACCTCGACATCGCGGGCAAGGACGCATGGCGTGGGACGGTGTCGCTGCGCTGGGTGCTGATCCACATGATCGAGGAATACGCCCGTCACAACGGACACGCCGATCTCCTCCGTGAACGTATCGATGGGGCGATCGGTGTCTGAGGAGTTGATCTCGGAGCTTGTGCCACCACACCAACTCGGCCGTTGAGCTGGGTGTGTCGTCAGCCCAGCGGTTCTGTGAAAGCGTGTCCGCCGTGGGCGAGATGGTGGAGCGAGTGGACGAGCAGGACCACACACTGGGGGTGGTGGATCGAGGCGAGGCCATCCGCCGGAGGTGGCTGCACCGGGTTGCCACCACCGTATGCCGCGAGCCTGGCGGTCGGATCCTCGTCCACCGGCGTCCCGATCACGTTTCCCGCTTCCCCGGCCAGTACAACTGGCTGGTCGGTGGTGCCGTGGGCGTGGGCGAGACCTACCCGGCAGCCGCCTCTCGCGAACTCGCCGAAGAACTCGGGGTCCACGCCCCGACGCGGTTCCTCTTCAAGTACCTGTGCCGGGGTGTCATCAGTCCGTACTGGCTCGGCCTGCACGAGGCGGTACTCAACGAACAGGTTGTACCGGATGCCTCGGAAGTCGCCTGGCACGCCTGGCTCACCCCGGTTGAGCTGCGCGCTGCGATGTACGACACGACGTTCGTCCCCGACGCCCGCGACGCGTTCGACCGATACCAGGCGGAGAAGGCGGGTCCACGCGGCTCCTTGCCACGGCACTCGGCGCTCCCACCGCGTCCCGAACGCTCACCCTGACCGCTCTCGACTCGGCCTGTGCCGTCGGCGGCTCGTCCGATCCACCGTCAGCCCGTGGCGGGGCCGCAGGTCTGAGCGGTGTGCAGTTGTGGTGCCAGCGTCGCCACGACGGTCACGGAGACCGTCGCGAGCCACACCGCGTACAGCACCACTGGCCGCCTCCGTCGGCCCGAGACCACCACCCCCGTGATCCACGCGCCCGATGGTCCGGCGGCCAACGCCGCCGCGAGTCACACGGGCAGCACGTACGCCGCGAGCACCACCTCGGCTACCTGCCACAGGGCGGCGTTGCGGTACCGCGGGTCGACCTGAGGGTCATCGGCCCAGTAGCAGTGGACGCGCGCCGCGCACCCCGCGGTGACGACCACCAACGCGGCCAGCCCGTGCGCCGCCGCACCGGCCTGCGGCGCGGCAGGGAACGAGGCGGGCCGGAGAGCGTCCCGAACGCCGCCGTCCACGCCACTGAGCTCGCTGACCGCCAACCTCACAGCCCACGCGCCTTTCCTGCTCTGCCACGCCCGGCGGGGCACAGGCGGTGCAAGTACCGGGAAGGCCGCTACGACCTTGGTGTACCGCAGGCACCCGGCACATCTGGGAAAGCACGCACGTAAGACACCACGTATCCGGGGCCGCAGTTCGACCGCGCAGATCCCCGTAGGCGGCACTACGACACCGGCGATGCGGTCGGGAGGGCGATGCGCGCGGTCAGCGCCATATGGTCGGAGAGCAACGTTCTTTTCCCGCCGCCGAGTTGTACCGGCTCCGCGAACAGCAGGCGGGGTCCGGTCACCGGGTACCGCTCGGCATCGCCCGCGACCAGTAGATAGTCGACGCGGTGCGCCGAGGCGCCAGGCGGCAGCAGCTCGGCATGGAACGTGGGGTGACCGACCGCGTGGAACGGGTCCCGCCACGCTCCTCCGTCCACGATCAATGGGTAGAGGGGGCTGCTGTCCGGGATGTTGAGATCACCGCCGGCGATCACCAGTTCGGTATCGCCCCGGCGAGCTCTCCGAAGGGCCTGATGGAACATGGCCAACTGCCTCTGCTGGAAGCTGTGGTGGCGGTTGTCCACCGACCAGTCGCCGTCCCTGTTCGCGGTCAGGTGGACGTTGCCCACCAGAGTGCGGCGATCCGCCAACTCGAAGATCAGTACACCCTGTAGACGCCCCCACAGGGCTCTGGATCCGCGGAACAGCGGGCCGGACTCCCCGGGCCGGGAACCACGGAACGACTCGTACGACACCGACCGCAACGGCAGCCGCGAAAAGGAGGCCAGGCCCCCGGCCGGCTGACCGGCCACTCCGGTGGCGCGGGCGACGAAGGGATACGAGGGGAGGTGGGTGCGGATGGTTCTGAACAGCGTGGCCGTCCAGACCTCCTGGAAGTTGACCACGTCGACGCCCGATTCCTCGATTCTCCGGCAGAACTCGACCGCACGTTCCTTCGGCGAAGGCAACGTCGAGGAAAACCCGCAGCAGACATTCATCGACGTCAGTCCGATCGTCGCCGGTCCGCCGTCCATGCGGCACCTCCTCAATCGAGCCCGCCCCCGAGAGTGTCGGGGGCCGACCGTACCGCAGTGGGAATTCCCGAGAGAGACGCGACTCCAACGGTGATCCGCGGTGAACCGTCACCGGTGATCGCGGCGGTGGACAAATGGTGTCTGGTGGTCGGGACGAATCCTGCCCGTCGCGCCACCGCGGCGGATCCGGGATTCTCCGGTTCCGCCTGGATCACCGCCTCCTTCCCACCCTCGATCGCCGCGTACTGGGACCCCGAAAGGAGGGCTCGGGTCGCCAGGCCCCACCCCTCCAGGACGGATAGAGGCAGGCGACATTCACCTGGCCGGGAGCCAATCCCTCTCCCTCGGAACGCAAGTCCCCTCGAAACGCAAGTCGATCGTCCCCGAAAGGCCGCCGTCCCGATTCGTCGCCGCGTGACGGCGGCGATGCCACTACAATTGGTGTCATGTCTGCCATCACTCTGCGGATTCCCGACGCCATGGACAAGGCGCTGCGCGATGCCGCAGCCGACGCCCCCTCCCTGAACGACTACATCCTCCGAGCCGTGCGTCGGCAGATGACGCTGGACGCCGCCCGTCGGCTCGCCCGGATCGAGCCCGTCGATCTGGGCGGCGAGGGCGACGCCCTGTGACGATCCAGAAGGGCGATGTCTGGGACGTCGACACCGGCAAGGGAAACCGCACGGTCCTCGTCGTCAGCCTTGACGGACTGGCCGATGCGTACGGCGCCGTGGTCGCCCTGGTGCTGCACGCCCCGGCGGTGCACCCCGACACGGCGATGAGCGTGCGCCTGACCACCCCGGTCGACGCCTCGGTCGTCGCCGTCAACCTGCTCCAGCTTTCCGCGGCGCGTTTCGAGACAGCCACGCTGCTCGGCAACATCGGACCCGAGCAGCAAGTGTTCATCGACAACGCACTCCGGGCGGTCCTCGACCTGTGACCGAAGCTCTCTGGGGAGGCGGCGCGCCTGCCGCTGGGGGTCGCGGACCGCGGGTGACGAGGAACCGGTCGACGTAGCGGACCGGCCGGAGCCACAGGCGGTCCGCGAGGAGGCCGACCTGCGGGAGGCGATCACCGGCACCGTCACGCGCCTCACCGATCTCCCGGAACGCGCCGGGGACCTGATCATGGTCGATCCCACTGTCGTCCATCACCGTCGCAGCCGCCGCGCCTCGGCCGAGCATCGGGCCGGACGGCGTGCTCGCTGTCGGCCTCGGCCGGGCTCAGCCCCGTTGCCCCGCTGGACCTGATGGACGGCCCCGCTCGGGTATACGATCAGATTGTGCGCGGTGAGCAGGGCGGATTGCCTGTGCGGCGTCTTCCTGAAGGGCTGCGCGCCTGGGAAGTGGTGAGCCACCGCCCCCTGGCGCAGGCCCTGGCGTCCGCCGGGAACCCCGGCCCTGACGAGCGCCGCGCAAGGAGTGCTCATGACCAGTCCACACGAGATCGATCCGCGCGCTCTCTCTGATCCGCGCAACGTCTATCCGACCGACGAAGAGTTCTACAGGAGCGGGCGCCCGGCTGACGCCTCACTGCCGGAGGACCGGCCCCGTGGAGGAGAGCCCGCGACGCCGCTGAAGCGGCGGGGGACGTGGGCGACCGTTGCGCTCGTCGCCGGCATCATCCTGCTGATCCTCGTCGGGATCGCACTGTTCCCGTAAGTGATCGGGAACCAAAGGAGCGGGAGCCGGACACTCGGACCGGCTCCCGCCCCGGAAAGGACCGCTCAGGTGCGGTAGGCGTAGTACGCCGCGTTCGGATACGACGCGATGATGCTCGCCACCGACCTGTTGTAGGTGTTGGTGGAGTGGTACGACACATACGGCACGCCCTGCGGGCTGCGGTAGGTGACGATCATGCTGTGGTCCTTGGACCCGTCCTTGTTGAAGTCCATCTGCAGGACGTCACCCACGTCCAACTGGTAGACGTTGGCGAGGCTGGTGACCCGCTTGGAGGACAGGGCGAACCACGAGAACTCATTGACGCCGACGAACGAGTCCGACTGGATGTCGGAGTTGCCGAACCACTTGTGGAAGTCGTCCGTGTAGCCGGGGACATGCTTCCAGCCGCCTGCTTTCAGGGACTGGCTGACGAAGTTGGTGCAGTCGCCGCCGGCACCCTGCCCGTTGAAGTTCGGGTAGGCCGGGTTGTAGTTGTTCCAGTACTTGGCCGCGTACGCCGCCATGGCCTTGTAGTCGTAGCCGGAGGCCGAGAAGTTCTTCGGCTTGGCCGGCGCGGGCAACGTGATGGCCGAGCGGGTCGCCGCGGGCGGGGCGTCGTCGGCGGCCGTCTTGGGCGCGGCGACGAACGTGGTGGCGGCGACCTGGTTGACCGCGACGCCGTCGTCGGTGTCACGGATGCCGGTCAGCTGCCAGTCGCCCTTGCGGTCGGCCTTGAACGTCAGCTCGTGGTGCGCCTGGAAGCCGGTGGTCTTCGGCTCGTTGCCCTTGACCTTCTCGTAGGTCAGCGTCGTCGTCTCGGTGACGTTGACCGTGGCGTGACGGCCCTTCAGTCGCGTACGGTCCAGCGAAACGCTCGTGTTGGCCGAGCTGTACTTCTCGCCGAGCGACTCCAGACGGGACTTGCGGCCCCGCAGTTGCGACAGTGCGGACTTCTCCTCGCGCGACAGCGTGGAGGACACCCGCACGTCGCCGGAGAACCGCGACGAGAGTGTCGTGTTCCGGCTGGTCTTGACGCTGTCCACCAGGGCGTCCGTACGGTCGGTGAAGACCGCGTCCGCCAGCCGTTGGAAGGTGGCCTTGGTCGACGGATCCACGGCGGGGTCGGCGACAGTCGACGCGCCCGCGGTCCAGTTGGGCAGCAGCGCGGCGCCGGCGACGACCGAGGCGGCCGCTGCCGTGACTATGGTCGCCCGTCGCCGCTTACGGCTCAGTTTCCTTGATCTCAATGATGTTCCCCTCTACGCCGGTACTCGATACCGGGAGCCGCATCCTCGCACGGTATGTGTGGCTCCTGTGAAGGGGGTTGCCGAAGTGGCCCAACCGCAACATGCGACTCGTCGACGGGACCGTCGTCGCCCTGCCCGGCCCCGGCGCCGCGCCGCGCGTATGCGCCCCGAGCCGCTCACCCACACCGGGGCGAAGTTGCTCAAATCACTGCTCCGTGAGGGCGTCGCCCTGCCGCCACTTCGCTCTGGTGGCCTCCAGCTTTGCGTCCCGTACGCCGACGTCCGCAAAGTGCCGTACAGCGAAGGGCTGTTGCCGCCGCCGAGGACACGCGGGCTGTGTGTCTCAGGAGGTGACGCGGGCGAGGAAGTCGCGGATGTACCCGGTGATTTCGTCCAGATGGCTCTCCAGAGCGAAGTGCCCGGACTCGAGGAGATGGATCTCGGCGTCGGGCAGGTCGCGTTGGAAGGCGCGGGCTCCGTCCGGGCCGAAGATTTCGTCGTTGGCCCCCCATACGGCCAGCAGCGGCACCTGGCTGTCGCGGAAGTACTGCTGCACCTGGGGGTAGAGGGCGACGTTGGCCGGATAGTTCCGGAACAGCGTGAGTTGGATGGCGTCGTTGCCGGGGCGGTCGAGCAGCGCCTGGTCGATGGTCCAGCTGTCCGGGCTGACGAGGCTCGGATCCGCGACCCCGTTCAGGTATTGCCAGCGGGTCAGTTCGAGGGTCAGGGCCGCGCGGAGGGGGGCTTCGTTCTCGGGCGTCGGGTTCTCGGCGTAGGCGAACGGCCCGTCCCAGAACGCCTTGACGAGTCCGTCGGTGTAGCCGTTGCCGTTCTGCGTGATGATCGCGGTGATGCGCTGCGGAGACCGGGTGGCGAGCCGCCAGGCGATGGGCGCTCCGTAGTCCTGGGCGTAGACCGCGAACCGGTCGACGCCGAGCTGTTCCAGCAGGCCGGCGGTCACGTCGGTGAGAGCGTCGAAGGTGTAGTCGAACTCGTCGACAGTCGGCATGGCCGACTGTCCGAATCCGATCATGTCGGGTGCGATGACGCGGTAGGTGTCGGCGAGTGCCGGGATGAGGTTCCGGAACATGTGCGAGCTCGTCGGGAAGCCGTGCAGCAGCACGAGCGCCGGTGACCCCGGGTCTCGGGCCTCTCGGTAGAAGACATCCATGCCGTTAAGGGTGGCGGTGCGGTGATGCACGACGCTGCTCATGTCAACCTCCAATGTTGCTTTGAGCGGTTAGCCGCAGTCCGGCATGCGAGGTCTAACCTGTCAAATTATCTATGACGGTTAGATCTTTGACGGTTAGATCTTTGATGGTTGGATTCGGGATTCGAGATTCGCTATGCCGAAAGCCCCGAAACCCTTGAGCCTTCCGTCGGGGGCTCACAGATCCAGCAGGACGTCAGCGGCGGGGATGCTGCGCGAGCGCCCCGAAGGCTGCGGTGTGGATGTTCGAACTACTCAGCCCCGCCGTTGGAGCGCGGATGGCACCGTCGACATGAAGCCCTCAGGGCCGCATGGGTAGGCGTGCGCATCAGCAGGGATGCCGAGCTCCCGGATCCCGTCGCTGGTCATGCGTCCGTGCGTGATGCCCGGCCCCCGGCGATCTCCAGATCCGGGGCGGTGAAGTAGATGAAGGTGCGGGCCTGCGGCAGGCGGGCGAGGAGCTGCCGGGCCTCTTCCGCGAAGGGCTGCTGTTCGGGATCACGCGCGGTGTGCACCCACCACACGGCTCGGGAGCTGTGGCCGAGGGCCAGTTGGTACAGCATCGCCAGCACGGGCGTGACGCCGATGCCCGCCGAGAACAGTGCCACGGGAGTGTGGTCATCGGCCAGCACGAACGTCCCGCGGGGGGCTGCTGCTTCGATGACGTCGCCCGTGTGCAGATGGGCGGGGAGGTAGGTGCTGACCGTGCCGCGGTCTTCGCGTTTGAGGCTGATCCGGTATTCGGCGGCACCGGGGGCGGAGGACAGTGAACGGATGCGCACCAGTCCGGGCCGGCCCTCTCCTGGGATGCGCACGGTCAGGTACTGGCCGGGCGCGGCCGACACGTGGCCGGGTGACCTAGAACTCGGCTTCGCCGATCCGGTAGCGGTCGCCGACGCACACCTCGTCGTCCGCCGGCCCGTCGACGGTGAAGTTCTCCCCGAACCGGCCGAACTCCAGATCGTCGCGCTCGAAAACCTTGCACCAGTACGCGTAGGACTGCGTCCGGTAGACGAGGACTGCCCGCTGCTCCCCGCCGTGGCCCTGAAGGCCGCCCTGGCCGTCACTGTCGATATTGAGGCGGCGAACCATCCGGGCGGCCGTCGACGGGATGCTTCCACGCTCCCGTGTGAACCGTCCTGTCGCGCCGGCGCACGTCCTTCGGCCGCCCCACGTTGACTGAGAGCAGGGTCGCCGTCTCATCCTCCCGGTGCGGCGCCGCCGCACGGCGAAGCCGGTCGCTTCAGCATGCTGCTCAGTGATCCGGCCGATCGGAGCCCGGCTTTCGTGGGCCATGCGCACGATTTCCTCCGGCGCGGGAGGCGAAGAAGCCTGCAAAAAGGTACAAAAGTAGTGTGAGCAAGAATCCTGAAACCCCACAAGACATGGATAAATGGGCTGACCGGATCCGGACGGTCTCCTCGACTTCCGATCCCCAGGCCGCCCGCAAGCTGGCCGGTGACATCTACCGCGCCGCACAGGAAGATCTCGACGCCGAACGTGCCCGGGCGGAGTACGAACGCGAGGAATGAGCCGGTCCGCCCCGTCGGCACAGCACGCCTCACGGTGAGGGGGTGCCCTTCGCCGTGAGGCGACGCTCGGGTCCCGTGCCGCGAAAGGGCCGGACCGCTCTTACCCGCGCGGCTGCCCTCCGTCGGGAGCCTCAGTGGGAGAGGACCTCATCGGTCCCGCGGCCGCGGTCGACACCGTGAGGCACCACCTGCTGGCCCGGTTCGAGGTGCGGCCGCTCACCGTCGAGGTAGACCTCGACCTTGTCGGGCTCGAAGGAGAACAAGCGGCGCAAGTGGTGCACCAGCAGCATCTGCGGCAACCGCGCACGGGTCGCCCGCCACTACGAACGAACCCGCACCGACGGAGTCGGTGGCACCTGACACACGGAGCGGCCGCCGAAAGGCGCTCGGCCGACATGGCGGGAGCGAGCGACGGGTCGGCGGCCGTCCCCGACACGATGGCCGCCACACCAGTCGCAGGGCGCGTCTGGTGTGGGGCCACAAGCAGATCATCGTGCGCAGGGCCGCAACCGGGGCCGCGTGGCCCGCCGACGGCCTGCCCGGCGTACGGTCATGCGCTGGTCGGCGCCGCCTGCTGCACGACCTCGAAGGACCACAGCGTGGACCCGCTCGCCGCCGGCTTGGGGCGCTCACCGCTCCCCGCGTCACCGCCCTGGTGGGCCGCCTTCATGGGGCCCTCCATCCAGGCCTGGAAGGACTCCTCGTCACGCCACCGCGTGTACACGAGGTAGCTGTCGGTGCCTTCGACGGGGCGGAGGAGTTCGAACCATTCGAATCCGTCGGAGTTCTCCACGGCATGGGCACGCGAGGCGAAGCGCTTCTCCAGCGTCTCCCGCTGCTCGGCCGGGACGGTCAGTACGTTGATTTTTACTACGCTAGGCACATGACACCTCTCGTCAAACGGGGCCCGGACTGGACCCCTAACCTGGACCATGTGCGCGCAGTCTCCTACATCCGGCAGTCAAGGAAGCGTGAGGACGACTCCGCGTCGTCCCCCGAAGCACAGCGGACCAAGTGCGAGGCGCTGATCACGGCCAAAGGCTGGGACAACGCGGGCCACTTCGCCGACGTCGGTAAATCCGGCTGGGACCCCAAGGTCGTCCGGCCGGAGTTCGAGGAGATGATGTCCGCCGTTCGCGCCGGGCACGTAGACGCAGTGGTCGTGTTCTCGCTGTCCCGCCTCACTCGACAGGGTGCCCTTGAGGCCATGCTGATCAATGAGGAGTTGGCCAAACACGGCGTGCTGCTCGTCAGCGTCGAAGAGCCCTACCTGGACACGTCCACTCCCATGGGTGTCGCGATCTTCGGCCTTATCGCTGCGCTGGCCCAGCAAGAGTCCGACATGAAGTCGGCGTACATCACGGCGACGAAAGAGACGCTGAGGGCAGCGGGTAGCCACGTGTCCGGCATGGCCCCGTACGGCTTCCAGTCGACGCGTGAGCCGCGCGGGGAACTGGTGGTGGTCAAGCTGGTCCCTGATCCCGCTGAGGCCCCGTACGTGCGCGACATGGTGTCCTGGGCACTGGGCGGCATGACCGCATCGGCCGTGGCTCGCAAGCTGAACACTGAGGGCGTACCGACCAAAGCAGCGGACATGGCAGCGCGTGTGACCGCCCGCCGGGCCCGAGGCGCAAGCCAGCCGCTGGAGCGTACGACGTGGGTGTCGTCCACTGTGCTCCGCATCCTCCGTGACCCGCGCCTTGCCGGCTACGCCGCCGAACGCCAGGGGACCAAGCGCGTCATCCTGCGCGACGCCTCAGGGGTCCCGCTGGCTGCGCATGAGCCGATCATTCCGCCGGATGACTGGTGGCGCCTTCAAGACGTACTCGACGGCCGTGCGCCCCAGGTGGTCCGCCAGGGTGGGCGCTCCGTGCCGTCGCTGTTGGGTGGCGCCGGGATGCTCTTCTGTGGCGTCTGCGGGTCGTCTGTGGTGACCGACCGGAGGAACGGCAAGCAGCTCTATCGGTGCAACCGGGCCCAGTCCGGCGCAGTACCGGGACACGGTGGTCTGGCCATCAACATGGACGCCGCTGACGACGTGGTGGCCCGTACGGTGTGGTCCCGCCTGACAGCGCTGGACCCCGAAGACCCCGAAGATCTCGAATGGCTTGCCGAGGCCGCACGCCGGTTTGCAGCGCAAGCGGACACGGGCGAGCGACAGGCCGAACTAGTAGATTGTCGCGGCTAAGTTTTGGGATATAGGTGGCGCAGTTTGATGCGTGCGTCGTGGGTGGTGAACTGCCAGTCCACCTGACGTTGGT
>NZ_JBEYFS010000059.1:0-56123 GCF_040634475.1 Streptomyces sp. NPDC007095 | reverse complement strand
GGCGACGGAGTGGATCGTGGCGAGGCCGATGCCCGCCGCCTTGGCCTTCTCCAGGCCCGCCAGATAGGCGTCCATGACCTCGCGGTAGCGCTCCAGCGAGAAGATCAGCGTGACGTTGACGCTGATACCGAGGCCGATGACCTCGGTGATCGCCGGGAGACCGGCCTTCGTCGCCGGGATCTTGATCATCACGTTCGGGCGGTCGACGAGCCAGGCGAGCTGCTTGGCCTCGGCGACGGTCGCCCTCGTGTTGTGGGCGAGGCGCGGGTCGACCTCGATGGAGACCCGGCCGTCACGGCCGGCGGTGGCGTCGTACACCGGGCGCAGGATGTCGGCGGCGGCGCGGACGTCGGCCGTGGTCATCATCCGGACGGCCTCGTCGACCGTCACGCCGCGTTCGGCCAGGTCGGCGAGCTGCTCCTCGTACCCCTCACCGGAGCCGATGGCGGCCTGGAAGATGGAGGGGTTGGTGGTGACGCCCACCACGTGCCTGGTCTCGACGAGTTCGGCGAGGTTGCCGGAGGCGATGCGCTTGCGGGAGAGGTCGTCCAGCCAGATGGAGACGCCTTCGCCGGAGAGGCGCTTCAGGGTTACCGCGGTCGCGGTTGCTTCGGTCACAGTGATCATCTTCCTTCGTGCGATCGGATCAACCGCGGGCGGCGGCGAGGGATTCCCGCGCGGCGGCGGCGACGTTCTCGGCGGTGAAACCGAACTCGGCGAACAAGGTCCTGGCGTCGGCGGAAGCACCGAAGTGCTCGAGGGAGACAATGCGTCCGTGGTCACCGACGTAGCGGTACCAGGTCAGGCCGATGCCCGCCTCGACCGCCACGCGGGCCTTCACGGACGGCGGAAGGACGCTCGCCCGGTACTCCGGGGACTGCTCCTCGAACCACTCCACGGACGGCATCGACACGACCCGGGTGCCGATCCCCTCGGCCTCCAGCAGCTCACGCGCCTCGACGGCGAGGTGCACCTCGGAGCCGGTGGCGATCAGAACCAGGTCGGGCGTCTCGGTGGAGGAGTCACGCAGCACGTAACCACCCTTGGCAGCCTCGGAGTTGGCCTCGTAGGTGGGGACGCCCTGGCGGGTCAGGGCCAGGCCGTGCGGGGCGGGGTTGGTGGCATGCCGCTTGAGGATCTCGGCCCAGGCGATCGCGGTCTCGTTGGCGTCGGCCGGGCGGACGATGTTCAGGCCCGGGATGGCGCGCAGCGAGGCCAGGTGTTCGACCGGCTGGTGGGTCGGGCCGTCTTCGCCCAGACCGATGGAGTCGTGCGTCCACACGTAGGTGACGGGGAGCTGCATCAGCGCGGACAGACGTACGGCGTTGCGCATGTAGTCGGAGAAGACCAGGAAGGTGCCGCCGTAGATGCGGGTGTTGCCGTGCAGGGCGATGCCGTTCATCTCCGCGGCCATGGAGTGCTCGCGGATGCCGAAGTGGACGGTACGGCCGTACGGGTCGGCCTCGGGCAGCGGGTTGCCCTTCGGCAGGAAGGAGGACGTCTTGTCGATGGTGGTGTTGTTCGAGCCGGCCAGGTCGGCGGAGCCGCCCCACAGTTCGGGGATCACCGCGCCCAGCGCCTGGAGGACCTTGCCGGAGGCGGCGCGGGTGGCGACGGACGTGCCTGCCTCGAACGCCGGGAGCTTCTCCTGCCAGCCCTCGGGAAGCTGGCCGGCGACGATCCGGTCGAACAGCCTGGCCCGCTCGGGCTGCGCGGTGCGCCACTCGGCGATGTGCTTGTCCCAGGCGGCGTGCGCCTCGGCACCCCGGTCCAGGGCCTGGCGGGCGTGGGCGAGGACCTCGCCCGCGACCTCGAAGGACTTCTCCGCATCGAAGCCCAGCAGACGCTTGGTGGCGGCGACCTCGTCCGCGCCCAGCGCGGAGCCGTGCGAGGCCTCGGTGTTGCGGGCGTTCGGCGCGGGCCAGGCGATGATCGTGCGCATCGCGATGATCGAGGGCCGTCCGGTCTCCGCCTGCGCCGCCTTCAGCGCCGTGTACAGCGCGTGGACGTCGATGTCGCCGTCGGCCGAGGGCTCGATGCGCTGCACGTGCCACCCGTACGCCTCGTAGCGCCCCAGCACGTCCTCGGAGAACGCGGTGGCGGTGTCGCCCTCGATGGAGATGTGGTTGTCGTCGTAGACGAAGACCAGGTTGCCCAGCTTCTGGTGGCCCGCGAGCGAGGACGCCTCGGCGGAGATGCCCTCCTCCAGGTCACCGTCCGAGACGATGCCCCAGATGGTGTGGTCAAAGGGCGACTCACCCTCCGGCGCCTCGGGGTCGAACAGACCACGCTCGTAGCGGGCGGCCATCGCCATGCCCACCGCGTTCGCGACACCCTGCCCCAGCGGACCGGTCGTCGTCTCCACACCCGCGGTGTGCCCGTACTCGGGGTGCCCCGGCGTCTTCGAACCGTGCGTGCGGAACGCCTTGAGGTCGTCCAGTCCGAGTTCGTAGCCGGAGAGGAAGAGCTGCGTGTAGAGGGTCAGCGAGGTGTGACCGGGGGACAGGACGAACCGGTCGCGGCCGGTCCACTCCGGGTCGGCGGGGTCGTGTCGCATCACCTTCTGAAAGATCGTGTACGCGGCCGGGGCCAGGCTCATCGCGGTGCCCGGGTGGCCGTTTCCGACCTTCTGTACGGCGTCAGCGGCCAGGATGCGGGCGGTGTCGACGGCCCGCCGGTCGAGCTCGGTCCATTCGAAGCCGTCGGGGCTCTGCGTACTCATCTTCAAGAAGTCCTCACTGGATCTGGAATCTCTGGTTGGAACGCCTTCAAAACTAAAAGTCTGACTTTTGCCGGGGAAGGTGCCCATGTGTCAGCCTTCGGTGAAAGTGGGACACGGAGTGCTGTAGCGAGTCGACGCGAGAGGGACATGGCAGACAGAACCACCCAAGGCGGTGCAGGGCGCGAAGGTGAGCCCCGGGACGGGATCAGGACCTTCCCCTTCCCGGTCGATCTGAGCCTGTCCGGCGTCGGTATGCAGGTCGGCGCGATGGGGACCGGGCGCGTCTGGCACGCGGACGCCCCGCTGGAACGCGTGCACCGGATCGACTTCCATGTCGTGATGCTCTTTCACGAGGGCCCGGTCAGACACATGATCGACTTCGCCGAGTACGAGGCGTCCGCGGGCGACATCCTGTGGATCCGCCCCGGTCAGGTGCACCGTTTCTCCCACACCGACCGCTACCGCGGCACCGTCCTGATCATGCAGCCCGGCTTCCTGCCGCGCGCGACCGTCGAGGCGACCGGTCTCTACCGCTACGACCAGCCGCCACTGCTGCGGCCCGGCGCCGCCCAACTGGCCGCCCTGGAGCACTCGCTCACCCAGCTCGAACGGGAGTACGTCGACACCACCACGCTGCCGCTCAGTCTGCACACCGCGGTGCTGCGGCACTCCCTCACCGCGTTCCTGCTGCGCCTCGCCCATCTCGCGGCCAGCTCCGCCGAAGCGGCCCGCGAGCAGACCGACACCACCTTCACGCGCTTCCGGGACGCGGTCGAGAAGGACTTCGCCACCAACCACAGCGTCAGCGCGTACGCCGACGCACTCGGCTACTCCCGCCGCACCCTGGTCCGCGCGGTGCGCGCGGCCACCGGTGAGACACCGAAGGGATTCATCGACAAGCGGGTGGTCCTGGAGGCCAAACGGCTGCTGGCACACACGGAGATGCCCATCGGCCGCATCGGCGTCGCCGTGGGCTTCCCCGACTCGGCGAACTTCTCCAAGTTCTTCCACCAGCACACGGGGACGAGCCCGGTGGTGTTCCGGGCGGAGCTGCGCTGAGTCCCGACGAGAAGGGTCCGTGCCGAAGAAAGGACGAGAAGGGTCCGTGCCGAAGAAAAGGGGCGGGCCCGCGGGCCCGCCCCTTCATTCCTCGTACCGCTCGCCGGGGAGCCTCCTCGTCAGTGGCCGAAGTCGAACCAGTTGACGTTCACGAAGTCGGCCGGCTGGCCGCTGGTGAAGGTCAGATAGACGTCATGGGTGCCGGTGACGCCGGTGATGTTGGCCGGGACCGTCCGCCAGCTCTGCCAGCCGCCGGTGTTGCCCACCGCGAAACTGCCGATGGGGGTACTTGTACGGCTGTCGAGGCGCACCTCGACCAGACCGCTGACCCCGCTCGCCGCACCGCTGGCGACCCGCGCGTAGAACTGCGTGGCCGCCGTGGAGCCGAAGTTGACATCCTTGTAGAGCGCCCAGTCACCGCTTGCGAGCGAGCCGATGTCCTGGCCGCCGCCGGTGTCCGTGGTGGTCTCGGTGCTGGTGCCCGACTGGCTGTCGTACGACTCGGCCTGGATGGCGCTGTAGGCGTCACGGTTGCCGGTCGGAGGCGGTGTGGTACCGCTCCCACTGGCCTGCAGCACCTGGACGTAGTCCACGACCAGCGGGTGGCCGGGCTCGGTGCCGCTGTCCGGACCGCCGCCGAACGCGTCGGGGAAACCACCGCCCATCGCCACGTTCAGGATGACGAAATAGCCGTGGTTGGTGGCGTTCGCCCAGGTGGTCGCGTCGACCTGGTTCGCCTTGACCGTGTGGAAGTTGACGCCGTCGAGGTAGAAGCGGATCTCCTCGGGGCTCGTCGAGCGGTCCCACTCCATGGCGTAGGTGTGGAAGCCTGCCTGACATGTGGTGCCGGCGCACGGGGTGTTGCCGCCGATGCCGCTGGTCTCGTTGCACGGGCCGCCCGGGTTGGTGCCGCAGTGCATGGTGGCCCACTCGGTGTTGAGGCCCTGGACGTTCTCCATGATGTCCAGCTCGCCGACGCTCGGCCAGTTCTGGTAGTTGCCGCGGTAGGGCGCGCCGAGCGTCCAGAAGGCGGGCCAGTAGCCCTTGGCGGCGGCGCCGGTCACGTTCGGCATCTGGAGGCGCGCCTCGACGCGGAGTTTGCCGCCCGCGGGCGGCTGGAAGTCGGTGCGGGTGGTCTCGATACGGCCCGAGGTCCAGTTGCCGGAGGCGTCCCGGCGCGGGGTGATCAAAAGGTTGCCGTTGCCGTCGAGCGCCACGTTGTTGGTGCTTGAGGTCATCGTCTCGACCTCGCCGGTGCCCCAGTTGGCGGCGCCGCCCGGATAGCTGGTGCCGGTGTCGTACTGCCAGTTGGAGGTGTTGACGCCGGAGCCGGCCGCCCCGTTGAAGTCGTCGACGAAGACCTGGGACCAGCCGGCCGGGGGAGTGGGCGCGGACGCGTTCGCGGGGAGGACCGCGGCCACGGCCAGGGACAGTGTGCCGACCGCTGCCAGGATGACGCGCCGCAGGGGGCCGCGTCTGACAGGTGTGCCGGAGGGTTCACTCATGAATGCCTCTTCGGTACGGAGTGGGGGTGCGCGGGTGCTGTTGAGAGCGCTCTCAAGCAAGGTGCGCGGCCAATGTGCTCTCTGTCACTCCGAGCGTCAAGAGGTAAAGCCGAGAAACTCCTTTCTCTGTACGGGAGTTCATGCAATGAAGAGTGGGATGCATGGGGCCCTGCCTAGAGGGCGCTCCCCGCCTTCCAGTCCGACCAGGACAGGTTCCAGCCGTTGAGGCCGTTGGACGCCTCCACGGTCTTCTCGCCCGAGTTCTTGACGACGACGACATCGCCGAGCATCGAACCGGCGTAGAACTTGTAGCCCGGCACGGAGCTGTCGTCCGCTCCCTTGGCGTCGTGCAGACCGACACATCCGTGGCTGGTGTTGGTGGAGCCGAACACCGAGGCCGAGGCCCAGTAGTTGCCGTGGATGAAGGTGCCGGAGGTGGTCAGGCGCTGGGCGTGCGGGACGTCCGGGATGTCGTACTCGTCGCCGAGCCCGACGGTCGAGGACTCCATCCGGGTCTGCTTGAACCGTTCGCTGATCACCATGATCCCGGACCAGGTGGTGTGGCCGGCGTCGCCGCCGCTCACCGGGTAGGTGGCGAGGGCGGAGCCGTCGCGCTCGACGGTCATGGTCTTCTTCGCCAGGTCGACCGTGCTGATCTGACGGCGGCCGATGTGGAAGGTGACGTCCTTGGACTGGGTGCCGTAGACGCCGGTCGTGCCCTCGACGTCTTTCAGGCGCAGGCTCAGCGTGATCTTCGTGCCCGCGGCCCAGTACTCCTCGGGCCGGAAGTCGAGCCGTGTGTCGCTGAACCAGTGGCCGACCACCTCGACCGCGGGCTCCGCCGTCACCGTGATCGCCTTTTCCACGGAGGCCCTGTCCTTCACGGCCTCGGTGAAGTTGATCGACACGGGCATGCCGACACCGGAGGTCGAATTCGCCTCGGGCGTGAAGTAACCCACGAACGTGTGCGAGGGCCGCTCGGTGACGAAGGTCGCGCTCTGCGCGGCGGCGCCCTTCGGCGTGGCCGTGACCGTGTATTTGGTGCCCGAGTAAGGGTTTTTCGTGGATGTCCATTTCGTACGGGCGTCATTGAAGGATCCGGCCAGGGTGGAGCCGTCGTTTCCGCTGACCTCGACGCTCGCGAGCGTGCCGTTGCTGACGGTGACCTCGACCGGGTCCGTGAAACCGGCCTTCTTCGTGCCGTCGGCCGGGGTGACGGTCACGGTCGGGGTCTTGACCTCGGCTTTTGTGCCCGCCCCCGCCTTCGCGTCCGTTCCCTCCGAGGCGTCCGCCGAGCCGCTGCAGCCCGCGAGGATGCCCACGGCCGGCACGGCGCCGAGGGCGGCCAGCACCCCGCGCCGCGACCAGGCCGGCCACTCGGACCGGTTCGCCGTCCGCCGCTCGGACCGGTTCGAATTCTTCGCGTAGCCCACGGCACGCCTTTCCTGGATGACCATCACGCCTGCTGGTGCATCCTGCGCCGCCTTCCTGGGGTGACTCTTTGAAACCCGGGGCCTTCGTCTGAGACTTGCGTGAAGAGGACCTGAGAATCGGCCTGAAGGAACGGCGTACGGCAATGTGGGAAGCGCCGTTCGAGGGATCGGCGAGTGTCGTGGACAGGGGCGAGGAGGCGTGGCTCGTACGTTCGGCCGACGTGACCCATCGTGATCCTCACCCGGTTCTGGCGAGGATGCCCAGGCGTTCACGCCGGGGAGAAATCACCGACTTCTACACTCCCGCCACCCTCATCAAGTCCCTGGACATCACGAACGTCGTGGGCCGCATCAAGATGCCCACACTGGTCCTCGACTACGAGAACGAGCAGTTCTATCCCGGCCGGCCGCGCATGATGTTCGACAGGCTGACGGGACCCAAGGATTGTGTGAAGCTCACCGCGGCCACCGGCGCACAGCTGCACTGTTCACCGATGGCCCCGCAGCAGCACTGCGAGGTCGTCTTCGACTGGCTGCGGGGAAAGCCGGCGGGCAGCTGAACCCCCGCGGCGGACTCGTCGCCGCGGGCCGCGCCCTGGGAGCCTCAGGTGCCCGGCTCGGTCCGGGTCTGCGGCTGCCACCCCAGGGCGCGGGAGATCCCCCGCGCCGCCAGCCGTACCGCCGGAATCAACGCCGGTACCTGGGCGCCGTGTTCGGGGACCACGACGGAGACCGCCGCGACCACCGTGCCGCCCGCGCCGCGCACCGGAGCGGCGACCGACAGGGCGTCGTCGGTGACCTGACGGCTGCTCACCGCCACGCCGGTGCGGCGGACTTCGGCGAGCGTGCGGCGCAGGCGGGCCCCGTCGGTGAGGGTGTGCGGGGTGAACGCGGCCAACGGCCCCGAACAGTAGGCTTCTTGGGACGCGGAATCGCCGTGGGCCAGCAGTGCGAGGCCCACGCCCGTCGCGTGCAGGGGCCAGCGGGCGCCCACCTGGATGCGTACACCGACCGCGGAGCGTCCGGAGATCCACTCGATGTAGACGACCTCGGAGTTGTCGCGGACCGCCATCTGCACGTTCTCGTGCGTGGCCTCGTACAGGTCTTCCAGGTACGGCAGCGCGATCTGGCGGAGGGCCAGGCCACGGGGTGCGAGGGCCGCGATCTCCCAGAGGCGCAGGCCCACGTGGTAGACGCCGTCCGCGTCCCGCTCCAGCGCGCCCCAGTCGGTGAGGGCGCCCACCAGCCGGTGGGCGGTGGTGAGGGTGAGTCCGGCCCGGCGGCTGATTCCCGTCAGGGAGAGTGCCGGGTGCCGGTGGTCGAAGGCGGCGAGCACGGCGAGCAGACGGTCGGGCGCGGACAGCGTGGTCATGAGTTCAGTTCGGCTTCCGCGACCCGTTGCAGGAGCGTGTGCAGGGCGTCCCGCTCGGCGGGGGCGAGCGGCTGGAGCAGGTCGTTCGTGACGCGCAGGCCCGCCTCGTCCGTGTCGCGCAGGAACGCCCGGCCGTCGTCCGTGAGCACGACGATCCGGCTGCGGCGGTCGTCCGGCGACGGGCGGCGCTCGGCGAAACCGAGCTTCTCCAGGTCGTCGACGAGTCCGACGATCGCACTCGGGTCGTAGCCGAGCCGCGAGCTCAGCTCCCGCTGGAGCGCTCCCTCGGAGGTGGCCAGGAAGCGCAGCAGTGCGTAGTGGCGCAGCCGCAGCCCCGACTCCTGGAGGAAGGTGTTGAACAGCTGCCCGGAGCGAAGGCCCAGCCGGTACAGCAGATAGCCGGTGTCGGCGTGCAGTCCGCGCATCCACGGCTCCTGGGCGTCGATGGGGGCGGGGCCGGTGGCCGGACTGGTGGCGTTCTGCTGGCCTGTGATGACGGGCTCCCTGGGCCGGGCCCCGGGCGGGGCGGTTCATTCGTGCCGGGTACGGCATGCCGTACTGCGTACAGCATCGCGCCGTACTCCGCACAGCATGCCGCACGGATGAGTCGGCAACAACTATTGACGTCAACAATTATTGTCCTTAGCTTCGATCTCGTAGCCGCAGCTCGGCATCGCAAGCCGGGCTTTGGACCCTCAGCGTCGAAGGGACCCTCTCGTGCCCAGCATCGATCTCACCGGCAAGGTGGCCGTCGTCACCGGCAGCGGCCGTGGCCTCGGCCTGGCCTACGCGCACGCCCTCGCGGCCGTCGGCGCCCGCGTGGTCGTCAACGACGTCGACGAGGCCGTGGCCGAGCAGGCCGTGAAGTCCATCACCGCCGCGGGCGGCAAGGCCGTGGCCGAGGTGGTCCCGGTCGGCACCACCGAGGCGGCCGACCGGCTCGTCGCCCGTGCGGTGGAGGAGTTCGGACGGCTCGACATCCTGGTCACCAACGCGGGCATCCTGCGCGACAGGGTGCTGTGGAAGATGACCGACGAGGACTTCGACGCGGTGATCACCACGCATCTGAAGGGCACCTTCACCTGTGCCCGCGCCGCCGCCGTGCGCATGCGCGAGCAGGGCGAGGGCGGCTCGCTGATCCTGGTCGGCTCGCCGGCCGGACAGCGCGGGAACTTCGGCCAGACGAACTACGCCGCCGCGAAGGCGGGCATCGCCGCCATGGCCCGCACGTGGTCGATGGAGCTGGGCCGCGCGGGCATCACCGTCAACGCGATCGTGCCGGTCGCAGCCACCGCTATGACCGAGACCATCCCCGCCTTCGCCCCGTACGTCGAGGCCATGCGCAATGGCGAGCCGCTGCCCGACTTCCTCCGCAAGGGCGAGGGCTTCGGCACCCCCGAGGACTGCGCCGCCCTGGTCCCGTTCCTCGCCTCCGACGCCGCCCGCGGGGTCACCGGCCAGGCCATCGGCATCGGCGGTGACAAGGTGGCACTCTGGTCGCATCCGCAGGAGGTCAGGGCGGCGTACGCGGACGGCGGCTGGACCCCCGACACCCTGGCCGACGCCTGGGCCACGTCGGTCGGCGCCGAGCCGCAGACCGTCGGGATCCCCGCGCCGAAGCTTCCGGAGGCGTGATGGACCTGAACGAACTCGTCGCGATCGACGTCCACACCCATGCGGAGGTGTCCTCGAAGGGCCACGCCTCCCTCGACGACGATCTGCACGAAGCCTCCAGCGCCTACTTCAAGGTCGAGGGCAAGCGGAAGCCCACCCTGGAGGAGACGGCCGCCTACTACCGCGAGCGGAAGATGGCCGCCGTGATCTTCACGGTGGACGCCGAGTCCGCCACCGGTACCGCGCCCGTCCCCAACGAGGAGGTCGCCGAGGCCGCCGCCGCGAACCCGGACGTGCTGATCCCGTTCGCCTCCATCGACCCCTTCCGCGGCAGGGCGGGCGTCAAGCAGGCCCGGCGGCTGGTCGAGGAGTACGGGGTGAAGGGCTTCAAGTTCCACCCCAGCATCCAGGGCTTCTTCCCCAACGACAGGTCGGTGGCGTACGAGCTGTACGAGGTGATCGAGGAGACCGGCACCATCGCCCTCTTCCACACCGGGCAGACCGGGATCGGGGCCGGGGTTCCGGGCGGCGGCGGCATCCGGCTGAAGTACTCCAACCCCCTGCACGTGGACGACGTGGCCGCCGACTTCCCGCACCTCAAGATCATCCTGGCGCACCCCTCCTTCCCCTGGCAGGACGAGGCGCTGGCCGTCGCCACCCACAAGCCGGGTGTGCACATCGACCTGTCCGGCTGGTCGCCCAAGTACTTCCCGCCGCAGCTCGTGCAGTACGCCAACACACTGCTCAAGGACAAGGTGCTCTTCGGCTCCGACTACCCGGTCCTCACCCCCGACCGCTGGCTCGCCGACTTCGACAAGCTGACGATCAAGGACGAGGTCAAGCCGAAGATCCTCAAGGAGAACGCCGCCCGGCTGCTCGGGCTGACACCGTAAGGGGCCACAGATGCGCAATGAGGGACTGGGGTCGTGGCCCGCACGCCGGGCCCGCAAGACCCCGCACCGCACCGCCCTGATCCACGGCGACACCACGGTCAGCTATGCCGAGCTGTACGCCCGCACCACCCGCCTCGCCCACGCCCTGCGCGCGCTCGGCCTGCGACGCGGCGACCGCATCGCCTATCTCGGCCCCAACCACCCCTCCTACCTCGAAACCCTCTTCGCGGCGGGCACGCTCGGCGCGGTCTTCGTGCCGCTCAACCCCCGCCTCGCCGGACCCGAGATCGCCTACCAGCTCAGCGACTCGGGCGCCAAGGTCCTCGTGTACGCACCCTCGCTGGCCGGACTCGTCGCGGGGCTGCCGGGCAACGCGCACGTCCGGGCGTTCGTCGAAGTCGGCTCCCCGTACGAGGAGTTGATCGACCAAGCCGCCGAGGAACGGATCGACCAGCCCGTCACCGCGGACGACATGTGCATCATCATGTACACCTCGGGCACGACGGGCCGCCCCAAGGGCGCGATGCTCACCCACGGCAATCTGACCTGGAACGCGGTCAACGTCCTCGTCGACCACGACCTGACCGCCGACGAACGCGCCCTGGTGTCCGCCCCGTTGTTCCACACGGCCGGGCTGAACATGCTGACCCTGCCGGTGCTGCTCAAGGGCGGTACCTGTGTCCTGGTCGAGTCCTTCGACCCGGCGGCCACCCTCGACCTGATCGAACGGCACCGGATCACCTTCATGTTCGGGGTGCCGGCCATGTTCGACCAGGTGGCCCGCCATCCCCGGTGGGCCGACGCCGACCTGTCCTCGCTGCGCATCCTCACCTGCGGCGGCTCTCCCGTACCGACCACGCTCATCGCCGCCTACCAGGAGCGCGGGCTCACCTTCCTCCAGGGCTACGGCATGACCGAGGCCTCGCCCGGCACCCTCTTCCTGGACGCGGAACAGGCGGTCGGCAAGGCCGGCTCGGCGGGCGTGCCGCACTTCTTCAGCGATGTGCGGGTCGTACGGCCCGACTTCACGCAGGTGGACATCGGGGAGACGGGCGAGGTGGTCGTCCGCGGGCCGCACGTCATGCCCGGGTACTGGGGACTGCCCGAGGAGACTGCGGCGGTGTTCGCCGACGGCTGGTTCCGCAGCGGGGACGCCGCCCGGGTCGACGAGGACGGCTATGTCTTCATCGTCGACCGCATCAAGGACATGATCATCTCGGGCGGCGAGAACATCTACCCCGCCGAGATCGAGGACCTGCTCCTCGGCCACCCCGGCATCGTCGAGTGCGCCGTCATCGGTGTCGCCGACGACAAGTGGGGCGAGGTGCCGCGCGCGGTCGTCGTTCCCCGCGAGGGAGTCGAGCTCGACCCGGACGAGGTCCTCGCCTCGCTCGCCGGACGCCTCGCCAAGTACAAGATCCCGAAGTCGGTGGTCGTCGTGGACGAACTCCCGCGCACCGCTTCCGGAAAGCTCCTCAAGGCCCGTGTCCGTACGCGGTACGGCGCCACCGACTCGTAGGCAAGGAAGTGCACATGAGCATCACCGTGAACGGTCTCGACGAGCTCAAGAAGCTCGCCGGCGGCGACCTCGGCACCAGCGAGTGGATCGAGGTCACCCAGGAGCGCATCAACACCTTCGCCGACGCCACCGGCGACCACCAGTGGATCCATGTCGACCCGGAGAAGGCCGCCGGGGGCCCCTTCGGCGCGCCCATCGCGCACGGCTATCTGACCCTCTCCCTCTTCATCCCGCTCTTCACCGAGCTGCTGGAGGTCGAGGGCGTGTCGACGAAGGTCAACTACGGTCTGAACAAGGTGCGTTTCCCCGCCCCGGTGAAGGTCGGCTCGCGCATCCGGCTGGTCGCGAGGCTCGCCTCGGTCGAGGACGTGCCGGGCGGGGTGCAGATCGCCGTCGACGGGACGGTGGAGATCGACGGCGGCGGGAAGCCCGCCGCCGTCCTCCAGAGCCTGTCGCGCTTCTACGCCTGACGGTCCACGTCGGACGGCTGTTCTCCCTACCGGCCGCCCACCACGTCGACGAACACGGGGTTCGCGTAGAACCACGTGTCGACCCACGGGTCACCGTTTCCGGGCACGTGCGGAATCGGGCCGTGCGGGTCGATCGAGGCGCCCAGGTAACCCGTACCGTTGCGGTTGCCGTCGCTGCCGCGCAGCCGCACGTAGAAGGACTCGTCACCGGCGACCAGCGGGATGCGCAGGGTGTACGTGCCCTTGCGGCCGCTCACGTCCACCGTGCGGACGACCTTGGTGTCGGGCGCGCGCCAGTCGTCGCGGTCGGCGGCCGGGCCGCGCACCGCGCCGCGGATCACGTCGACGTGCGCCAACTCCGGCAGGATTCCATGGGGGTTGGCGCGCGAGGCGGTCGTCACGGTGACCGACAGCGTGAGCTTCTCGCCCTTGCGGACGCGGATCCGGCCACCCATGGTGACACCCGGACCGTGGTCGCAGTCCCGCTTCACCCGGACGTCGAGCCCGTCGAGCAGGTGCCCGTGGTCGAGCCAGACGCGGCCCGCGCGCAGGCCCGCCATCACGGCGCGGTAGCCGTAGCGGGTCACGCCCACGTGGGTGCGGCTGAACTGGCCGGGCCAGAAGTCGCCGCCCGGCTGCTGGGAGTCGGTGTTCACCGGGTCGGGGATGTGCCCGGTGTTGTCGAAGTTCTGCCCGGGCGCCCAGTCGCCGTTCTTCCAGGTGTCGAAGACGACGCGGTGCACATCGGAGTTGGTGGTGATGGTGAACAGCCTGCCCTCGGCGAGCATCGCGTCCCACATGCCGCCGACGGTCGCCGTCATCCAGTCGAAGCCGCCGTACAGGACGTAGGCGTTCTCCGGGTAGCCCGCGAAGGAGTTCTCGGACGGCTTGTTGGTGTACTCGCCGCGCTGCTGGCCCGAGCCGACCCAGCCGGGGATGCCGCCGCCCTGGGCGCCGGGCGCGCCCTCCATGCCGATCATGATCTCGGGCGCCGCGTCCCGCCAGTTCCGTATCTCGTGCGGGGAGTCGATGCCCAGGCGCGTGGGGTGGTTGGCGAGGACGAGCACGTCGTCGACGTAGCCGGTGCGGCGCTGCTCCGCGAGCCACTTGACGGCCTTGACCGCGTGGGCCTCGTTGCGGGCCGTGTCGGGGCTGGTCGGCGAGCCCGCCGTGTAGCCCAGCAGCTTGCCGTCGTAGGCGAGTTCGAACTTCGTGAGCAGATCCACCTCGTGCCGGCCGGGCGTCGCGAAGACCGTGGCGTGCTCGGCGCCCGGTATGTACCACTCCAGACCCTGGAAGATCAGCTGACGCGGGTTCTCGGCGCGAGCCTTCAGGATCTCCTGGTGCTCCAGCTGGGCTCCGTAGTCGGCGTGCCCGAAGTTGGAGTGCTCGTTGAAGACCATCCAGTCCAGGCCGTACCTGGCGCTCGCCTGGGCGAGCTGGGAGAACGTGTACTTCGCGTCGTGGCTGTACACGGAGTGGATGTGGTGGTCGCCGACGAGATAGGCGAGGCGAGGGTCGTCGCCGCCGAGGCGCCGTGAGTCGGCCGCCGCGGGGGTGGCGAGCGAGCCCACCGCGAAGGCAGCCCCGAACAGGCCGGCGCTGCGCAGCAGCCCGCGTCGTGACACGCCCTGCGGGTCCAGCGCGGCGGGGGAGACGGATGGATCGGCCCAGGCGGGCAGTTGCTGCTCGGACATGCGGAACTTCTCCCTCGGGGAGTCAGAAGGTCTTCGGGGTCACCGGTGGCCGGGACGGCTCAGTGGTTCATGAACTGTGAGACGGACAGCGCTCGTTCGACGACGCGTACGTCGCCGAGCCGTCCGTGCAGGATCTGGTCGATCTTGCCCGCGTACTCGTAGCCGCCGAGCAGCCAGGGCAGCCCGAGCGAGGTGAGGCCGACGGCGACGGTGTGCGGGTTGCGGGCGACCGGGCAGCCCTGGACGTACATCGTGGTGTGCGAGCCGTCGTTGACGACGGCGACGTGCCACCACTGCTCGCGGGCCGTCTCGTCGCCCCAGTTGGTGACGATGCCCTGCTGGTTGAGCGGCCGGACGGCCCACTGCGGGCCGGGCCCGTCGGACAGGGAGAGCGTGGCGAGCGGCTCGTCCGGGTCGTCGGCGGTCTTGCCCGCGCCACCACCCGTGCCGGTACGGCTGATCAGCGAGGCCCAGGCGTTGTGCGAGGCGTCCCAGTCGGCGGGGAGCTGGTAGAAGGCCTCGATGGTGTAACCGCGCTTGAAGGTCGCCGAGTTGATGGGTGCCCCGTCGACCGTGCGCAGATACGCGCCCTTCAGCGGGGGCTTGCCGCCCTGGAAGAAGAGGCTGCCGTGGCCCGGCTGGTCGGGGTGGTGGGCCGAGGACCAGGTGAGGGCGCTGTCGCCGACCCTGACCACGGTCAGGTCGTTGCCGTGCCCGGACCGGTCGCGGACCGTGCCCTCGGCCGCCGTACCGTCCGCGTGCCCGTCGAAGCGCCAGTACGCGAGTGTGCCCCGGACCAGCATTTCGGACACCGGCCGCGCCGAGCGGGCGGGCACCGGCGCGAAGCCCGCGAAGCGGGACTCGAAGTCGACGGCGACCGAGAACCGGTCGGCGTCACCGCTGAGTTCGATCTCCTGCCGCTCCAGCTCGTTGAGGCCCTTGGCCGCCCGGCCCAGGATCCACGGCGAGACGGTCTGGACGTCGATGGTGTTGCGGTCGAGGTCGAAGCGGTAGAGGCGGATCATCGCCGCGCCGCCGTAGTAACGGTTCTGATAGTTCGTCAGGTGGAGGTGGACGTCGTGCCCGGCCGCATTGGTGCGGGTGGCGCGGGCGGCGGGCCAGTAGTGCCCGTTCAGGGTCAGGAAGATCTGGTCGTGGTCGTGGATGAGCTGGTCCCAGAGCTGCTGCCCGTACGAGGACAGGGCGTCGTCGTCCACGACCAGCTCGTGCGTGGTGAGGATGACCGGCGTCTTCGGGTGCTGGGCGATGACGTCCTTCGCCCACGCGTAACCCTGCGCCGACAGCCGCCAGTCCAGGGCGAGGACGAGCCACTCCATGCCCGCCGCCCGGAACAGGTGGAAGGTGTTGTAGCCGTCCGTCGAGGCGCCGCCGAACGTGCGCTTGCTCCGGAAGCGCTGCGGGCCGAAGACGTCCAGGTAGGGGGTCGTGCCCCGCTGGTCGTTCGTGGACGACCTGATGTCGTGGTTGCCCGCGAGCACGCTGTAGCCGACGCCGCGCCGGTCGAGCAGCTCGAACGCCTTGCCCGCGGCGGCGAATTCGGGCTGCGCCCCGTTCTCGGTGAGGTCGCCCAGGTGCGAGAGGAAGACGATGTTCTCGTCCTTGCCGTGCTCCAGGAGATAGCGCAGCGAGGCCTCGATCGGCGCGGGGTTGATGCTCGGCCCGTCGAAGAGGTACTGCGTGTCGGGCATGACGGCGAGCGTGAAGCGGCGGCTGTCGGCGTCCGGCCGCCAGTTCGCCTCACGCGGCGCCGCCTGTGCCGTCACCGCGGGCAGGGCCACCGAGGTGGTGGCCGCCGCGCCGATCAGGGCCGTGGCCCGCAGGAAGTTGCGTCTGCCGGCGCCGGCCTGCTCGGCCTCCGGCGCCTGGTCATGCGAAGTACACACGTCTGCTCCATGAAGGTGCGAAAAGGTCAGTGAGGAGTTCGAGTCAGGTCGGGCGTCGAGTCACGTCGAACGGGTCGAGCCGGTGGGACGGGCGGCGCGCCGCGCGCGGGTCAGAGCACGCGCAGCGTCCAGGACCAGCGGTGGGTGCCGGCCGGGACGAGATGGCCGGGCGAGGTGTCGGGTCCGCACGAGGCCGTGCCCACCCCCCGGTGCGCGGCGTCGAGGTGCACCACGCAGCCGGGCCGCGGCACCAGCTCGTCGTGATGGGTGGCGGCCGCCAGGTCCGCCGCCCGGTAGCGGGTCACGGTCACCTGGCGCGGTTCGTCGAGCGCGACCGAGAAGCCCGTGGCGTCAGGGGCCGAGAGCGTGAAGCGGCGTACACCGTGCCGCCCGCCGCTCTCCTGCGGACGCAGATAGGGGGTGAACAACTCGTCCACGGGGAGGGAATGGTGGCCCACCGGCGCGCCTGCGCTCCGGTCCGGGTAGGACTCCCAGGGGCCCTGCCCGTACCACTCCAGGACATCGAGCCCGGCGACCGTCTCGAAGACCGAACCCACCCGCGGCACGTCGTCGAGCGCGGCCGGCAACTGCGCGGTCTCCTCGATCCGCACCCCGCCCTCGACACGGGTGAACACCTGCTCGTGACGAACAGCGCCCGCCAGGGTCGCGTACTCGGCGACCACCGTGACGCTTCCGCCCTCGCTGCGTACATCGACGAGCTTGCGCTCCAGCGCGTCGAGCCCCCAGGCCCGCCAGCGCACCGCCATGCCGCCGAGCTCGTCGTTGTCGGTGGGCGTCCGCCACAGCGACAGCACAGGGGCCGCGGTGAGCAGCGGATGGACGAGCAGCCCGTCCTCGTCGACCTCGACAGGGGAGTCCGGAGTTGCGACAGAGACCTCGGGGGTGGCCGCCCTGAGCCGTACCTGCGGCACACACACCTCCGTGCCGCGCGGTGCCCACGCCTCCTCGTCCGCGGTGGTCACCCGCAGCGTCAGCCAGGCCTCGCCGCCGTCCTCCGGCAGCGTGAACGGCACCGGCACGGCCACCGATGCGCCCGCCCGTACGTCGGGCAGCTCGGCCGGAGCCGTCAGCGTGCCGCCCTGGGCGAGCGACAGCTCCCACTCGGCGGTCAGCCACTCAAGGCCCCGGAAGTGCTGGTGGTTGCTGAGCCGCAGCTCGCCGCCGATGTACGCGAGGCGCACCGGCGCCGCGATCTCCCGGTGCTCGTACATCACCGGCTTGGGCGTGCGGTCGGGGAAGACGACCCCGTCGGCGATGAAGGCGCCGTCGTGGATCGTCTCGCCGAAGTCGCCGCCGTAGGCCCAGCGGTGGCCCGGCGCGGCGACACCGTTGTCATACAGCCCGGCGCCACCGCGCCCGGCCGGTCTTCCGTCGTTCACGCGTTGAAGAATGCCGTGGTCCCAGAACTCCCAGATGAAACCGCCCTGAAGCCCTGGGGTTGACTCGATGGCGGCCCAGTGGTCGGCCAGCGTGCCGTTGCTGTTGCCCATGGCGTGGGAGTACTCGCACTGGATGAGCGGCTTGGTCTGCTCCCCGGAGAGGGCGTGCGCGACACAGTCCTCAATCGGCGCGTACATGGGACAGGCGATGTCGGAGGCGACCTTCGGGTCGGCCCAGCCGAGCTTGGCCGCGCCCTCGTACTGGAGGGGCCGGCTCGGGTCGTGGCGGCGCACCCAGCCCGCGGCGGCGTCGTGGCCCGCGCCGTAGTCGGACTCGTTGCCCAGCGACCAGATGATCACTGAGGGGTGGTTCTTGTCGCGCAGGACCATGCGGGAGACGCGGTCCACGAAGGCGCCGAGGTATCGGGGGTCGTCGGCGATCTCGTGCGCGTGGTCGTGCGCCTCGATGTTCGCCTCGTCCACGACGTAGAAGCCCAGCTCGTCCGCGAGGTCGAGCAGGGAGGGGTCATTGGGGTAGTGGGCGGCACGGATCGCGTTGAACCCGAAGCGCTTGAGCGTCACCAGATCCGCGCGCATGTCGTCGTACGACACCGTCCGGCCCGTCAGCGGGTGGAAGTCGTGCCGGTTGACGCCCCGGATGTAGACCCGCTCGCCGTTGAGGAGCAGGTCCCGGCCGCGGATCTCGACCTCGCGGAAGCCCACGCGGTGGTGCGAGGTGTCGGCGACCGAGCCGTCGGCGCGGTGCAGCCGTACGGTCAGGTCGTACAGCTCGGGCGTCTCCGCGGTCCAGGCACGGACACCCTCGACGACCGTGGCGAGGCGGGCCTCGCCGAGGAAGTCGGAGACCCGGCCGTCCTCCTCCTTGAACCGCTCGTACTCGGCGTCCTGGGTGAGCAGCTGGCCGTCCAGCTCCCCGGTGACGTACCAGCCCTCCGGCAGCGCGCCCCCGGCGTCCCGCACCTGGCAGTCGACCCGCAGCCCGCCGTCGCACCGGGCCCGTACGGTCACGTCGGCCAGCCGCAGCGGATCGGTCGCGTACAGCAGCACCGAGCGGGTGATCCCGGCGTGCCACCACTGGTCCTGGTCCTCGAGGTGCGAGGCGTCCGACCACTTGACGACGGTGAGCCGCAGCGAGGCGCGCTCTGCGGGCCGTACGACGTCGGAGAGGTCGAACTCGGCCGCGAGGTGTGAGTCCTTGGACACGCCGACCGGGCGCCCGTCCACATGGACCAGCAGCACGCTCTCGGCGGCGCCGACCTGGAGCACGATCCGGCGGCCGGCCCACTCGGCGGGGACGTCCACCTCACGCTCGTACACGCCCGTCGGATTCGCGTCCGGCGAGGTGGGCGGGAACTCGCCCCAGGGCATCTGGAAGTTGGTGTACTGCGGCAGGTCGTCGGTGTCCTGGGTGGTCCAGGAGCCGGGTACCTGGAGCGAGGACCAGGCGGGACCGGGCGCCGAGGTGGGCGTGGGCAGCAGCTGGAAGCGCCAGGAGCCGTCCAGTGAGAGGGCACCGGCCCGGCGGTCGACGGCGTTCATGGGCAACCGCCCCCAAGAGGTCACCTCAGGTGACTCCCAGGGGCGGAGCGCGAGCAGCGGGTCCGTCATCAGCGGATGGCCCCCTTGCCGAGATCCGCGATGATCTGCTTGGCGCCGATCGCGAAGACGATCAGCAGCGGGATGAGGGCGAGAAGCGCGCCGGTCATGACCATTCCGTAGTCGGTGGTGCCGTGGACACCGTTCAGCTGGGAGAGCGCGACCTGGAGGGTCACGTTGTCCGGGTTGGTGAGGGCGATCAGCGGCCAGGCGTAGTCGTTCCACTGGCCCATGAAGGTGAAGATGCCGAGGAAGGCGAGGCCCGGCCGGACCACCGGGAGCGCCACGTGCCAGTACTGGCGCAGGAAGCCCGCCCCGTCCAGCTTCGAGGCGTCGATCAGCTCGTCGTGGATCGCGCTCTTCATGTACTGGCGCATCCAGAAGATGCCGAACGCGTTGGCCGCCGCCGGGACGATCAGCGCGGTCATCGAGCCGATCCAGCCCAGCTTCGCCATGATCACGAACTGCGGGATCGCCTGGAGCTGCGCCGGGACCATGAAGATCACCATCATCAGCGCGAACAGCACCCGGCGGCCCGGGAACTGGAACTTGGCGAACACGAACGCGGCCAGCGAGTCGAAGAACAGGACCAGGACGGTCACCGAGCACGCGACCAGCAGCGAGTTGAACATCGACCCGAAGAAGTCGACGTTGTCGAAGAGGTTGCGGACGTTCTCGAGGAAGTGCGAGCCGGGCAGCAGCTTCGGCGGGTAGGAGAAGATCTCCGTCGACGAGTGCGTCGACATGATCACGGCCCAGTAGAACGGGAAGACCGAGAGCAGCAGACCGATGATCAGGGAGAGGTGGAGGGCTGTGCCCCGGCGCTGTGACCCCTTGATGGTCGACCTGCGCCCCGCCCCCTTCATGGAGGCCGATGAACCCTTGAGGATTGCCATGGTGGGGCCTCCCTAGTCTTCGCCCCGGCGCTGCACCAGGCGCCAGTTGATGATCGAGAAGATGATGACGACGAGGAAGATGCCCCAGGCCACGGCGGCGCCGTAACCGAAGTCGTTGTTGTCGAAGGTCTGCTGGAAGAAGTAGAGGACCATGGTCTGGCCGGAGTGGCCGGGACCGCCCGCGAACGACGAGTTGTTGTCCGTGGTCTGCAGCAGCACCTGCGGTTCGGAGAACGTCTGCAGTCCCGTGACCGTCGAGATGATGAGCACGAACAGCAGCACCGGACGCATCAGCGGCAGCGTGATCCGGAAGAAGGTCTGGATGGGCCCGGCGCCGTCCATCCGCGCCGCCTCGTACAGCTCGCCCGGGATCGTCTGGAGCCCCGCGAGGAAGATGATCGCGTTGTAGCCGGTCCACTGCCAGGTCATCAGCGTGGCGATGGCGACCTTGATGCCCCACGGAGTGTTCAGCCAGGCCACCTGGTCCAGGCCGATCGCTTGCAAGAACGCGTTGACCAGGCCGAAGTTGGTGGAGAAGACCGAGCCGAAGATGATCGCGACCGCGACGATCGAGGTGACGTTAGGCAGGAAGTAGGCGAAGCGGTAGAGGTTCTTGAAGCGGACGGCCGAGTTGAGCATCACGGCCGTGACCATCGCCAGGAAGATCATCGGGAAGGTGGCCAGCGCCCAGATGATGATCGTGTTCCCGATCGAGGTCCAGAACTGGGTGTCCGACAGCAGATAGCGGTACTGCGAGAGCCCCGCGAACTCCATCGAGCCGAGGCCGTCCCAGCGGTGGAACGACAGATAGAGCGAGAAGCCGACCGGTATCAGACCGAAGGCGAGGAACAGCAGATAGAAGGGGGAGATAGCGGCGTACAGCCGCCAGTAGCTGAGGATGCCCTTCTTGGGGTGGGTGACGGGGGTCTCGGCCAGGGCCGCGCGGGGCGTGTCGACCACGGGTGCGGTAGCCATCAGTAACTCACCCCCAGGTGGTCCGCGATGCGCCGGCACTTGCTCATGGCGTCCCTCCAGGCCTTGTCCGGGTCCTTGCCGAGGACGGAGAAGTTCCGCAGCTCGTCGTTGATCGGGGTGCTCAGCGCGATGTCGTACGGGCTGTTGAAGGCGACCGGGATGTTCTGCGCCGCCGGACCGAAGACGTCCATGGTGACCTGGTCGCCGAAGAAGGCGTCGGGTTCGCGCAGCTTCTTCATCGCGTACGACGCCGGGGTCGAGGGGAAGAGCACCGAGTCGACGAAGCCCTGGGCCTGGTTGCTCGCGTCGAGCATCCAGGTGATCATCTCGAAGGCCTTCTCGGGCTCCCGGCACGCCTTGGTGATCGCGAGGAACGAGCCACCGATGTTCGAGGGACCGCCCGGACACGCGGCCACCCGCCACTTGCCCTTGGTCTTCGGCACGTTGAGCTTGATGTCGCCGGCCGCCCAGGAGGCGTTCAGCTGGCTGGGCAGCAGACCCCGCTCGGTGGCCGAGGTGTTGTCGGCCGTACCGTTGATGATCTTCGAGACGAGTCCGCGACGGGTGGCCTCGACGGAACGGTCCCAGGCGGTGCGTACATGCTCCTGGTCGCCGATGAAGTGCCGGTCCTTGTCGACGAACCGCTTGGTCGTCTGGTTGACCGAGATGCCGAAGACGCTGAGGGCGTCGGTCAGGATGAACGTGCCGGGGAGGCGCTTCTTCAGCTGCTCGCCGGCCGCGAAGAACTGGTCCCAGGTGGCCAGTTCCCTGGAGACGTCCTCGGGCTCGTACGCCAGTCCGGCCTTCTGGAAGACGGCGGGCTGGTAATAGTGCGCGACCGGACCGCAGTCGATCGGGAAGCCCACCATCGAACCGTCCGGAGCGATGCCCTGGTCCCACTTCCAGGGCAGGTACTGGTCCTTGAGCTTCTCGGCGCCGAGCGTGCGCAGGTCCACGAACTGGTCGGAGTTGGGCAGATACGAGGCCATGTCCTCGCCCTTGAGCCCGGCGATGTCCGGGATGTGGGCCCGTCCGGTCATCGTGGTCATCAGCTTCGAGCGGTAGTAGCCGCCGATCTGGATGGCCTGCAGGTTCACCGCGCTGTCGTAGCGGGTCTTGGCATCCTGGACGACCTTCGGGCTCAGCCCGCCGCTCCAGTACCACAGGACCATGTTGCGCCCGGTCGAGCCGGTCGGAACGCCGCAGCCGGTTGCCAGGCCGCCCAGCGCCGTGGCGGCCGTACCGGCCAGGCCGGCGCGCAGCAGGCCCCTTCGTGAGAGCCGCACAGCTCCCACCGCCTTTCGGTTCTTTTCGGTCTTCGCGTACGTGGGGTGTTACGTGGGGTCTTGCACGGGGTCGTGCGAGGGGTGTTTCGAGTTGCGATGCGTGGGGTCGTGCGTGTCATGCGGGGTGTTGCGCGTGGGGTCATCGGGGTGCGCCCGGCCGACGTGCGGCCTCGGGCGGGGTCACGGGGGCGGGGCGGACGGGCGGGCCCGGGTCCGCCGGGAGGCGGTCGGCCAGGAAGCCGTACGCACGCCGCAGTTCACGGTCTTCGAGCGACTGCCACCAGCGGTGGACGCCGTACCAGCCGGGTGCGGCGAGCGCACCGCCGTGCCGCTGTACGGACAGGCCCGCGGCCAGTACCGCGAAGCGCAGCCGTTCCTCCAGCGGCCAGCCGCCGAGCGATGCGGCGACGAAGCTCGCGCCGAAGACGTCTCCGGCACCCGTCGCGTCCAGGACGTCGACGGGGAGGGCGGGCACCTCCGCGTACTCGCCCGTCGTCTGGTCCACCGCGACCGCGCCGTCGCCGCCCCGGGTGACCACGGCGACCGGCACCAGCTCGGTCAGCGTGCCCAGAGCCGCGGCCGCGCTCTCGGTGCGCGTGTACGCCATCGCCTCCGTCTCGTTCGGGAGGAAGGCGTGGCACAGGGAGAGCTGGTCGAGGAGGTCGCGGGACCACTGTTGTGTGGGGTCCCAGCCGACGTCCGCGTAGATCTGCGTGCCGGCCGCGGCGGCCTTGGCGAGCCAGGCGCGCGGCTCGGCCTCGATGTGCACAAGGGCGGTGCGCGCCTCGGGCGGGTCGCCCATCAGCTCGTCCTGCGAGTACGGCGGTTCCTGGCCGTGGGTGACCAGGGCCCGGTCGTTGCCGTGGGCCAGCGAGACGGTGACGGGAGTGTGCCAGTTGTCCGCGGTACGGGACAGGGAGAGGTCGATGCCCTCCTGGTCGGCGAGGACCTCACGGCAGTACGCGCCGTAGTAGTCGTCGCCGAAGACCGTGGCCAGGGAGGTGCGCAGACCGAAGCGCGAGGCCGCGACCGCCAGGTTGGCGATGCCGCCGGGGCTCACGCCCATGCCCTCGGTCCAGATCTCCTCGCCGGCCGTCGGCGGCTTCCCCAGTCCGGTGAGGACGAGGTCGTAGAAGAGCAGCCCGGTCAGCAGCACATCGGGCCGTTCGTCACCCACGAGCGCATCCTCTCGTCAAAACTCTGCAAGCGGTGCACAGGATCGTGCGCGCCTCTGGCCAATTTGGCAAGAGTCGAGCAGAACTGAGCATAGAAATGATTGGGAATGACGAGTAGTGTTCACAGGGTGCTGGCAGAGCGACGACATCAACTCATCCTGCGGGCCCTGCGCTCCGGCGGGCCCGCAGCCGTGACCGATCTCTCCGAACAGCTGGGCGTGAGCCCCGCCACGGTCCGCCGTGACCTGCTGAAACTGGAGGAGGAAGGCCTGCTCACGCGGGTGCACGGCGGGGCGGTCGTGGAGGAGGGCGACCAGCCCTTCGCCGAGGTCGCCGAGGTCCGTGTGGCCGAGAAGGACGTCATCGCGGCGCGCGCCGCCTCGATGGTCCAGGACGGCCAGTCCGTCCTGCTGGACATCGGCACCACCGCCTACCGGCTGGCCCGGCAGCTGCACGGCCGCCGGATCACCGTGATCACCAGCAATCTGGTGGTCTACGAGGAGCTGGTGGACGACGAGGACATAGAGCTGGTGCTGCTCGGCGGAATGGTCCGCCGTGAGTACCGCTCCCTGGTCGGCTTCCTCACCGAGGACAACCTGCGACAACTGCACGCCGACTGGCTGTTCCTCGGTACCAGCGGGGTACGGCCCGGTGGGCAGGTGATGGACACCACCGTCGTCGAGGTGCCGGTCAAGCGGGCCATGATCGAGGCGGGCGACAAGGTCGTCCTGCTCGCCGACCGCGCGAAGTTCCCGGGTACGGGGATGGCGCGGGTCTGCGGCCCCGAGGAGCTGGACGTGGTGGTGACGAACGACCCGCTGGACCCGGCGACGCGGTCGTCGTTGGAAGAAGCGGGCGTGCAAGTGGTCGTGACAGGAAAGGCGGAAACGGCGTGAAGCTGACGATTCTGGGTGGCGGCGGATTCCGGGTGCCGCTCGTGTACGGGGCACTCCTCGGGGACCGCGCCGAGGGCCGCGTCACCCATGTCGTGCTGCACGACGTGGACGCCGGGCGGCTCACGGCCGTCGCCCGGGTGCTGGCCGAGCAGGCGAAGGACCTGCCGGACGCCCCTGAGGTGTCCTTCACCACCGACCTCGACGACGCCCTGCGCGGCGCCGACTTCATCTTCTCCGCGATCCGCGTCGGCGGACTGGAGGGACGTGCCGACGACGAACGGGTGGCACTCGCGGAGGGCGTCCTCGGCCAGGAGACGGTCGGCGCCGGCGGCATCGCGTACGGCCTGCGCACGGTCCCCGTGGCCGTCGACATCGCCCGGCGGGTGGCCCGGCTCGCCCCCGACGCCTGGGTCATCAACTTCACCAACCCGGCCGGCCTGGTCACCGAGGCCATGTCCCGCCACCTCGGCGACCGCGTCATCGGCATCTGCGACTCGCCGGTCGGCCTCGGCCGCCGCATCGCCACCGTTCTGGGCGCCAACCCCCGCGAGGCCTGGATCGACTACGTCGGCCTCAACCACCTCGGCTGGGTGCGCGGGCTGCGCGTCGCGGGCCGTGACGAACTGCCGCGGCTGCTCGCCGACCCCGAGCTGCTCGGCTCCTTCGAGGAGGGCAAGCTCTTCGGCGTGGAGTGGCTGCAGTCCCTGGGCGCCGTCCCGAACGAATACCTGCACTACTACTACTTCAACCGGGAGGCCGTCCGGGCCTACCAGCAGGCGGAGAAGACCCGCGGCGCGTTCCTGCGCGACCAGCAGGAACAGTTCTACGCCGAGATGAAGCGCCCGGACGCCGCCGCGCTGACCGCCTGGGACCGTACGCGGGCCGAGCGCGAGGCCACCTACATGGCGGAGAACAGGGACGCGGCGGGCGCGGGCGAACGCGACGCCGACGACCTCTCCGGCGGCTACGAGAAGGTGGCGCTCGCCCTGATGCGGGCCATCGCCCGCGACGAGCGCACCACGCTCATCCTCAACGTCCGCAACCGCGGCACGCTGGGCGTGCTCGACACGGAGGCCGTCATCGAGGTGCCCTGCCTCGTCGACGCCAACGGTGCCCACCCGGTCGCCGTCGACCCGCTGCCCGACCACGCCAGCGGGCTGGTCTGCGCGGTCAAGGCGGTGGAACGCGAGGTCCTGTCCGCGGCCGAGTCCGGCTCGCGCGCGACCGCCGTGAAGGCCTTCGCCCTGCACCCGCTCGTCGACTCCGTGAACGTGGCCCGTCGTCTGGTCGAGGGGTACGCGTCGGTCCACCCAGGCCTGGCGTACCTTAAGTAAGCGCTTTCCCCCTTCCTTGGCTTCTTGGCTCCTGGAGACCTCACATGCACGACGAACGCCGCCGGATCGAGGAGCGCGTCGCACGCGTCCACGACCAGCGCATCAAGCCCGCGATCTACGCCGCCTCGGTGCCCTTCGAGGTCGAGGCCTGGCAGGCGCCCGGCGAGCCGGTCCCCTTCGAGGAGGCCGCCGCGGCGCCGTACAAGCCCTTCGCGATGGACACCCCCTGGGGTCCGCCGTGGGGCACCACCTGGTTCCGGATGCGCGGGTCGGTCCCCGCCAACTGGGCGGGCAAGCGCGTCGAGGCCGTCTTCGACCTCGGCTTCGTGGGCGACTGGCCCGGCAACCAGGCCGAGGCGCTCGTCCACCTCCCGGACGGGGTCCCGCTGAAGGCGGTCAACCCGCAGAACCAGTACGTGCCGATCGCCCACCCGGCCACGGGCGGCGAGGAGATCCACTACCTGGTCGAGGCGGCCTCCAACCCCGACATCCTGGCGAACGACTTCGCGGGCCCGACCCCGCTCGGCGACCGCCTCACGGCCGGTGACAAGCCGCTCTACACCTTCAAGCGCGCCGACATCGCCGTCCTCGACGAGAACGTCTGGCACCTCGACCTCGACGTCCAGGTGCTGCGCGAACTCATGCTGGAGCTGGGCGAGCTCGACCCGCGCCGCCACGAGATCATGATCGCGCTGGACCAGGCGATGGACGCCCTCGACCTGGACGACATCTCCGGGACGGCCGCCGCCGCCCGCGCGGTGCTGGCCCCCACCCTGGCCAAGCCCGCGCACGCCAGCGCCCACACCCTCTCCGCCGCCGGTCACGCGCACATCGACTCCGCCTGGCTGTGGCCGATCCGCGAGACCAAGCGCAAGACCTCCCGCACCTTCTCGAACGTCACCGCGCTCGCCGAGGAGTACGAGGAACTGGTCTTCGCCTGCTCACAGGCCCAGCAGTACGAGTGGGTGCGCGACAACTACCCGCACGTGTGGGCGCGCATCAAGAAGGCCGTCGCCGACGGTAACTGGGCGCCGGTCGGCGGCATGTGGGTGGAGGCCGACGGCAACCTGCCCGGCGGCGAGGCGCTGGCCCGCCAGCTCATCCACGGCAAGCGGTTCTTCATCGAGCACTTCGGCATCGAGACCAAGGGCGTCTGGCTGCCGGACTCCTTCGGCTACAACGCCGCCTACCCGCAGCTCGCCAAGCTCGCCGGCAACGACTGGTTCCTGACCCAGAAGCTCTCCTGGAACCAGACCAACAAGCTGCCCCACCACAGCTTCTGGTGGGAGGGCCTCGACGGCACCCGCATCTTCACGCACTTCCCGCCCGTCGACACCTACAACGCCGAGTTCTCCGGCAAGGAGATGGCGCACGCCGTCCGCAACTACCAGGACAAGGGCCGGGGTACGACGTCCCTGGCCCCCTTCGGCCACGGTGACGGCGGCGGCGGACCCACCCGCGAGATGATGGAGCGCGCCCGGCGGCTGGCGAGCCTGGAGGGTTCGGCGAAGGTCCGTGTCGAGCACCCGGACGCCTTCTTCGCCGCCGCCCGCGAGGAGATCCCGGGGGACCAGGTCTGGTCCGGTGAGCTGTACTTGGAGCTGCACCGCGCCACCTACACCTCGCAGGCCCGCACCAAGCAGGGCAACCGGCGCAGCGAACACCGAATGCGTGAGGCCGAGTTGTGGGCGACCACCGCCGCGCTGAACGCGCCGGGCTACTCCTACCCGTACGAGAAGCTCGACCGGCTCTGGAAGACGGTCCTGCTCCACCAGTTCCACGACATCCTGCCCGGCTCGTCCATCGCCTGGGTGCACCGGGAGGCCGAGGCGGAGTACGCGCGGGTGGCGAAGGAGGTCGAGGCGATCACGGCCGAGGCCGTGGCCGCGCTGGGCACGGGCGAGACCCGGGTGTTCAACACCAGCCCGGTCGACCGCGCAGAGGTGGTCCGCACCTCCGTCGGCATCCCGATGTACGCCGAAGTCCCCGCGAACGGCAGCGCGTTGCTCGACGCGGGTGAGCCCCCGCAGCCGGTGACCGTCGAAGGCCGCGTCCTCGACAACGGACTGGTCCGCGTCGAGCTGGCCGAGGACGGCACGCTGGCCTCCGTACGCGACCTGACGGCCGGCCGTGAGGTCCTCGCCGACAAGGGCAACCTGCTCCGTCTGCACAGCGACCTCCCGAACTATTGGGACGCCTGGGACATCGACAAGCACTACAAGAACCGCTACACGGACCTGCTCGACGCCGAGTCCGTCACGGTCGTCGAGGAGGGCCCGCTGCTCGGCGCGCTGAAGGTGGAGCGCGCCTTCGGCAAGGGCTCCCGGATCGTGCAGACGATCACCGTGCGGGCCGGCAGCCGCCGGATCGACGTCGAGACCGAGATCGACTGGCACGAGGCGGAGAAGATCCTCAAGGCGGCCTTCCCGGTGGACATCCGGGCCCCGCACTCCTCCGCGGAGATCCAGTTCGGCCATGTCCAGCGGCCCACCCACACCAACACCAGCTGGGAGTCCGCCCGCTTCGAGGTCTACGGTCACCGCTGGGTGCACATCGCCGAGCCCGGCTACGGCGTCGCCGTCATCAACGACTCGACGTACGGCCACGACGTCTCCCGCACGGTCCGCGAGGACGGCGGTACGACCACGACCGTACGCCTGTCCCTCGTGCGCGCCCCGCGCGTGCCGGACCCCGAGGCCGACCAGGGCAAGCACCGCTTCACCTATGCGCTGCTGCCGGGGGCGAGCATCGAGGACGCGATCGCGGAGGGCTACGCGCTCAACCTGCCGCTGCGGGTGGCGGATTCGGCCGGTCCCGCCGAGCCCGTCGTATCCGTGGACGGGGAGGGCGTGACCATCGAGGCGGTCAAGCTCGCCGACGACGCCTCGGGCGACGTCGTCGTACGCCTCTACGAGTCCCGCGGCGGTCGCGGCACCGGCACCCTGCGCACCGGTTTCCCGCTCGCGGGGGTCCAGATGACCGACCTCCTGGAGCGCCCGCTGACGACCGTGGACACGGACGGGAACGCGGTTCCTGTCGCACTGCGCCCCTTCGAGGTGCAGACGCTGCGGCTGGCCGTGGCGAAGGCGTGACCCCAGTTCCCATGAAGTATTAAGGAAACGATGAAAGGCCTGGTCACGGCGGACTTCGCGCCCGCCGTGACCACGGCACTTCTGCTGTGCGACACCTGGAGCTCGCCCTTCCCCCTTGTGATGCGGGGACCAGCGAGAAGAGGTGTCACGGTGCGAGACCCGCGTATGTCCGCGATCGGCAAGGGACTGAAACGCCGGGGGAGGCTGATGGCGGAGGCGGTGCGCCCGCCGCGGCGAACCCTCGACGGGGTGCCGTCGCCGCGGAGACCGGCGGGGCCCGAGGATCCCGACGGGCGGCCGTACGTCGCCCCGCCCCGCGGCTGGTGGACTCGCCCGTCTTCGTGCTCTCGTCCGTGCGCTCCGGCTCGACCCCCCTGCGGGTCCTGCTCAACAGCCGCAGCCAGATCCGCGCCCCGCACGAGATGCATCTGCGCACCGTCCACGTCCACTTGTCCCGGGACTTCACCGAGGCCGCCATGCGGGCCCTCGAACTCGACAAGGACGAGCTGGAGCACGCCCTGTGGGACCGGCTGCTGCACTTCGAACTCACCCGCAGCGACAAGCGGATCATCGTCGACAAGACCCCGCCGAACGGGCGGAAAGTCAGGCCTGCGGAGGCCTTGTGAGACCGACCCTCACCAGTCGGCAGGGCCAGTGAAACAGGAACCCAAGGTGGTACCGCGTAGCGGTACGGACCGGAATCTCCTGCCCTCGGGCGGGAGAGGGCGTCAAATCGTGTTGCTGCGCCTCCCGGCGACTGGAGCGACACGTGGGGGTACCCGACCGTCTGACGGCCGGGTACCCCCACGCCGGGAGCGTCAGCCGGTGAACCCGGCCGTGATGGAGGTGAACTGCCAGTTGTTCTGGCTGATGCCGGAGCAGTTGCTCACCACACCCCCGCCGGGGCAGGGCCGGTCACGGTTGACCGCCCAGTACGCGAGACGGGCGATGTGATGGGAGTTCGCCCAGTCGCGGATCTGGGTCCAGATCGCCGGGGTGGTGTTCTCCTGCTGGTCGGACAGACCGTTCATGCCGGAGATGCCGATGTGGGAGTAGGCCGTGGCGTCGTCCCAGCCGAAGGTGGACTTCAGCTTGGCCTTCAGCCCCTCGGCGGCATTGACGGTGTTGCCGTACATGTCGGAGCCGCCGCCGAAGTCGAACGGCATGATCGTGAAGACGTCGATGCCCGCGTTCAGCGACTGCGCCTGCTCGATGAGCCGGTTGCCGTAGTAGGTCGGGCCGGTCGTCGAGGTGCCGAAGGTGACGATCGTCCTGAGGCCCGGGTTGTTGGCCTTGACGGTCTTCAGCGCGGTCAGGATCTTGGCCTGGACGGCCTCGTTCTCGAACTCGTCCGTGTTCTCGATGTCCATGTCGATCGCCTTGAGGCCGTAGGCGTCGATGACCTTCTGCAGCGCACCGGCGAGCGCGCTCGCCGAGGAGCAGTTGGCCCCGAGCTTGCTGCCCTGCCAGCCGCCGAACGAGGGGACGACGTCACCGCCGGCGGAGCGGATCTGGTTGATGACGGTCTGGTCGTTGCCACCGGTCAGCGCCCTGCTGCCGTCCCAGGCGGGGTTGCAGCCGCCCGAGTCCAGCATGAACGCCATCGTGAACCACTTGACGCCGGTCGAGCTCATCACCGAGGTCGCGCTCGGCGGGTCGCCCCAGCCGAGGTACAGGTACGGTGCCGCCTGCTTGAAGCCGGTGCCGCCACCACCGCCCGCGTCCGTGGTCACGGACACGGAGTTGGAGGCCCCGGAGGTGTTCCCGGCCGCGTCCCGCGCCTTCACCGTGAACGTGTAGGCGGTGCTCGACGCGAGACCGCTGACCGTCGCGCTCGTCCCCGACACGCTCAGCACCTGGTTCGAGCCGCTGTAGATGTCGTACGCGGTGACGCCCACGTTGTCGCTCGACGCGCCCCACGACAGGGACACGCTGGAGGAGGTCTTGCCGGTGGAGGTCAGGTTCGTCGGCGCGGTCGGCGCCTGGGTGTCGGAGCCGCCTCCGCCGCCGCCCGGACCGTCCAGGCCGATGTCGTCGGCGTAGTAGGTGCCCTGTGCGTACCAGCCGTGGACGTAGATCTTGGCGCTGGTCTGCGAGGCGCCGGTCGTGAAGGAGACGCTGAGCTGGCTGTACGCCGACGGGGACGTCGTCCACGTCGAGGCACCGCCGTCCACGCCCAGGTAGACGTAACTGCCGCGCACCCAGCCCGAGAGGCTGTACGTGGTGTTCGGCTGGACCGAGACGGTCTGGCTGCACTGGGCGTTGTCACTCGAACTCACAGCCCCGGCAAGGGCCTTGGAGCCGCCGTGTACGGGGCTGGAGACGACCGAGCCGAGGTTCCCGGTGCACGACCAGGGGGAGAGGCTGCCCGACTCGAAGCCGGGGTTGGACAGGATGTTGGCCGCCTGGGCCGTGGTGGGCAGCGCGACCGCCCCGGCCAGCGCCAGGGCGGCGGTGCCGAGCAGCGCGAGGACGCGATGTCTGGAACGCCTGAGGTCTGTTCTGAGGTTGATGCGCACGCGATCTCCCTTGAGGCATGGGGGTGTTCGGGAGTGCTTCGGGAGTGCTGAGAGGTGCGCAACCAAGTTGGTATGGACCAATCCCGCTGTCAAGGCGTTGCGCGGAATTGGTCCAGACCGGTGAGCGGGTGGTGAGGGTGAGAGGGGAGGGGTGAGGGGCGAGAGGTGAAGAGTGAGAGGCGAGAGGCGAGGAGTGCAGGCCGGGGCGTAGGGCTCAGGCGGTCGCGATGGCGGCCTTGGACGCATGGGTGGGCGCGGGCTCCGGCTCCGGAGCGCCCTCCGTCGCGGGGGCCGGGGCGGGCACGGCGGGCAGGGCGGACGCGGGCGCGTCGGTGCGCTGGTGCGGCAGCGAGACCGGACGCACCGGACGGGGGCCCGCGAGCACGGTGTAGTCCTGTCCGAGCAGTGGCGGCACCATCTCGCCCGTCTCCTCGCCGAGCGCCAACCGCACCGCCGCCCAAGGGGCGTTGATGCCGCACTGCGAGAGCTGGTGCAGACCGCCCGCCGGGCGGGTGTTGACGTCCATGAGGACCGGGTCGTCACCGAGCATGCGGAACTGAATGTTCGTCAGATAATGCAGTCCGAACGCCTCCGCGAGCAGCCGCGCGGGCTCGATGAACGAAGGGTGCAGCGTGAAACCGCGACGCCGTCCGTTCTTGGTGCGGCCCACCGCCATACGGACCCGGCCGTCCGGCGCCGTGAGGCAGTCGACGGACACCTCCGGCTGCCCCAGAAGGGGCATGACCAGCCAGTCGACGGGCTCGTCCGCCGACCGCAGTGCCTCCACGACCAGGTCGAGCGGCACGTACGGGCTCGGGAATCCATTGAGGTGAGCGAGCGAGAAGGGGGCGCGCGTGATGACGCGGAAGCCCACTCCACCCGCCCCCGCCGCCGGTTTGAAGCAGGCCTTGTGACCCTCGGCCTCCAGCGTCTCGACCGCGGCGACGAGCTCCTCCTCGGTGCGCACCCGCCACCACGGCGGCACCGGCACACCCACCGCCTGCACCGCCTGGTACGCGGTGGCCTTGTCCTGGAAGACGGCCACGGCCTCGGAGGGCGGCGCCAGCAGGGCCGTACCGAGCGCCGCGAACTCGGCGCGGTGCGCCACGATCGCCGCCTGCTGCAGGACCGGCACGAACACGTCGATGGAGTGGCGCGCGCACTGGTCGAGGGCGTACTCGACGTAGGCGGCGGGGGAGAGGCCTTCCGGCTCCATGGCGGCGGTGTCGGCGGCGGCCAGCACGGGGGAGTCGGGATCGCCGTGGGTGGCATGGATCTCGACCGGCCGGAGCTGCGGATTACTTCGCAGCTGGTCCATGAAGAACACGTTCTCCGCGTACGTGCGGTTGAGCCAGACGCGTACGCGAGAACCCATGCAGGCCGCCTTTCAGGGTTCCGGGCACGGCGGAGCAGGCCGTGCCCGGCCAGGGGAGAGGGAGGAACAGCAAACCGCCATACGCCGAGAAGGGTTCGTGGCGGTTGTGTTGGGGCGATCATAAGGGGCGCGAGCCCGGTGTGACGCTACGGGCGTGTTACGGATTTCCCGAGCCCCCGGAATCCGGCCCGACGCGCCGGGGCGCGAGGCCCGGCGCGCGGGCCGTCCTTGTCCCGCGGGGACGAATGTGTTCTTGTGTTTCCAGTCCTTTTCTCGGAGGTGGCAAGGGTGCGGTCGACGGCCGGCGGACACGGAAACCTGCTGGCCATCAGCGACCTGCACATCGGGTACGCGGAGAACCGCGCCCTGGTCGAGAAGATGTGCCCGCACACCGACGACGACTGGCTCCTGGTGGCCGGTGACGTCTCGGAGACCGTGGCCGACATCCGCTGGGCCCTCGAAACCCTCAGCGGACGCTTCCGCAAGGTCGTCTGGGCGCCCGGCAACCATGAGCTGTGGACCCATCCCAAGGACACCGTGCAGCTGCGCGGTGTCGCCCGCTACGAGCATCTCGTCGCCATGTGCCGGGAGTTGGGTGTCACGACCCCCGAGGACCCCTACCCCGTCTGGGACGGGCCGGGCGGCCCCGCGGTCGTCGCACCGCTCTTCCTGCTCTACGACTACTCGTTCCTGCCGCCGGGCTGCGCGACCAAGGGCGAGGGCATGGCGTACGCGGAGGAGACCGGGGTGATCTGCACCGACGAGCATGTCCTGCACCCCGACCCCTACCCGAGCCGCGAGGCCTGGTGCCGGGCCCGGGTCGCCGAGACCGAGCGCCGGCTCGCCGAGCTGCCCGAGGACCTGCCCACCGTCCTGGTCAACCACTACCCGCTGGACCGTCACCCGACCGACGTCCTGCGCTACCCCGAGTTCGCCATGTGGTGCGGCACCCGGCTGACCGCCGACTGGCACCGCCGCTTCCGCGCCCAGGTCATGGTCTACGGTCATCTGCACATCCCGCGGACCACCCACCACGAGGGCGTCCGCTTCGAAGAGGTCTCGGTGGGATACCCCCGGGAGTGGCGGCCCCGTCCGGGCCCGCCGGACACCCTGCGCCACATTCTGCCGATGGAGGTCGGAACCGGTGATCGAGGAGCTGCTCCCGGAATCGGTCGTGACCGTGGAGACACACGGTGACGACCAGGACGGGGGCGCGCCGCTGTACCCCGGGGAGCAGCAACTCGTGGCGCGGTCCGTGGAGAAGCGGCGCCGTGAGTTCGCCGCCGTGCGCGCCTGCGCCCGCCGGGCCATGGAGAAGCTCGGCGTGCCCGCGCAGGCCGTCCTGCGCGGCGAGCACGGGGCGCCCGTCTGGCCCGACGGGCTGATCGGCAGCATGACGCACTGCGAGGGCTACTGCGCCGCCTCCCTCGTCCGCGCCACCGACCTGGCCTCCCTGGGCATCGACGCCGAACCCCACGAGGAACTCCCCGACGACGTCATCGCCTCCGTGGCCCTGTCCACGGAGAACGACCGGCTGCGTGAGCTGGCGCGGCGGGACGCCTCCGTGCACTGGGACCGGCTGCTGTTCAGCGCCAAGGAGTCCGTCTACAAGGCGTGGTACCCCCTCACCGGAAAGTGGCTGGACTTCTCCGAAGCGGACATCGAACTCTTCGCGGACGTCGGCCCCGTACGCTCCGGCGGCCTGCGCGCCGAACTCCTCGTGCCGGGACCGCTGGTGGACGGGCGACGCATACAGTCCTTCGAAGGACGCTGGACCGTGCGACGAGGCCTGCTGGCCACGGCCGTCACCGTCCCGCACACCGGGGCCGACGCGGCTTAGGTGAGGCGTCCTCCGGGCTCCGGGCACCAGCTGTGCAGCAGCCGGAAGAACTCCTCCTCGTTGCCCGAGAGCCCGGCCGCCGCCAGCGCCTGCTCCGCCTCGGCGAGTGCGGCGGGCGGCACCACGGGTGGTCGACACCCGTCCGGCGGACCGTCGAACGCCGCTCGTACGGTCTGAAGGAGACGCAGATAGGCCTGCACGGCGGCGCGTTCGTGGTCGGTCAGTACGGCGGTCGGCATCGGACGGCTCTCCCCGGGTCGGCTGGTCGAAGCGGTACATGGCGGTACGTGCCTCCAGCTTGCCAACCGCCACTGACAATGCCGTTTCGATGCGTGGAGGTTCGCCCGCTTAGCGGAGGCGAAACCTCACGGAAATCCCTTGTGGGACAGGGGCCCTAGGGTGGTGAGAAGAGCCGGGAAGCGCCTTCTCGGCGGCGGGGAAGCCGCTTTCACGGCGGCCCGGAACAGGAGGTGAGCCCGTGGTCGACGTTCCGCCTCGGCGTCCGCGGCGCAATCCGCGGCTGCGCTCGGTGGGCGGCGCGGAGCTGCGTCTGCAGCACCGTGTCGTGCACGGCTACCGTCGTGCCTACCGCGTGGCCGGTGAGGGCCCCGCGCTCGTCCTGATCCACGGCATCGGCGACTCCTCGGCGACCTGGGCCGACCTGATCCCCGACCTCGCCCGCTCGCACACGGTGATCGCGCCGGACCTGCTCGGCCACGGCTCCTCCGACAAGCCGCGCGCCGACTACTCGGTGGCCGCGTACGCCAACGGGGTCCGCGATCTGCTCACCACGCTCGACATCGAGTCCGCCACCCTGGTCGGGCACTCGCTCGGCGGTGGTGTCGCGATGCAGTTCGCCTACCAGTTCCCGGAGCGCACCGAACGGCTGATCCTGGTCAGCGCGGGCGGCGTCGGCGGCGAGGTCAACCCCGTACTGCGGGCCGTCTCGCTGCCGGGCGCCCACCTCATGCTCTCCACGCTGCGGCTGCCCGGCATGCGGCTCCAAGTCGGTCTGTTCCTGCGTCTGATGAGGCTCCTGGACACCGATCTTGGCCAGGACGCGCCGGAGTTGCTCAACCTCGTCGACGCGCTGCCCGACGCGACCTCCCGCAGCGCGTTCATCCGCACCCTGCGGGCGGTCGTCGACTGGCGCGGGCAGGCGGTGACCATGCTCGACCGCTGCTATCTGACCGAGGGCATGCCCACGATGCTGCTCTGGGGCGACCGGGACAGCGTGGTGCCGGTGCGGCACGCGTACGGCGCGCACCAGGCCATGCCGGGCAGCCGGCTGGAGATCTTCGAGGGCGCGGGCCACTTTCCGTTCCACAGTGACCCGGGCCGTTTCCTCGACCTCGTCGAGGAGTTCACCAGCACCACCAGCCCGGCCGACTGGAGCCGCGAGCACTGGCGCGAACTGCTGCGCGCGGGCCGCCCCGGCACCACGGCCGGCCGGCCCGACACCGCCCACAACCGGGCGGTGGAGCGCGACCTGCGCGAGGCGAGCGAACGCAGCGCGACCTGACACCTGCCGCCGACGGTGCCCGACGCCGCCGGATGCCCGCCCTCCGCTCAGCCGACCGCCGGCGTTCCCGAAGGCTCCGGGGCGCTCAGTACCGCTTCCCGTTCCTCGGCCGTGAGGGGCGGGGCGGTCAGGGGAGGGCGGCGCGGGCCGCGCAGTACGGCGAAGACGACCTCCGGTCTGACCAGCGCGGACAGGGGCGCGGAGAGGGTGAACACGGCCAGGAACGCCTGGGCGACCAGGGGGCGTCCCGCCGCCGTCCGCAGGAGCCGTTCGACATAGCGCCCCAGCAACTTCCGCGTGGCCCCGGGCTGCTCGCCGATCGCGCCCGGGTAGCGGATGTCCGTGCCCGTGGCCAGCTCCCAGGCGATCGTCACCGGAAGCGCCACCGCTCGCTGTACCCGCCGCGCGAGCCCCGGCGCCGCGATCCCGTGCTCGGCGAGCTGCCCGCGCAGCGCCAGCGCGCCCTGCGCGGCCACCGCCATGCCGTGCCCGTAGACCGGATTGTAGGTGGCGACGGCGTCGCCGAGCGCGACGAACCCCTCCGGCCAGCCCTTGACCTTTTCGAAGAAGCGCCGCCGGTTGATCGTGCTGCGGCTGATGGTGACGTCCGTCAGCGGCTGCGCGTGCGCGATCAGCTCGCCCACCACGGGGTGGCGCAGACCGCGAGCGAACAGCTCGAACTCCTCGGCGGAGTCGGTCGGCTGTCCGTCGCGGGTGCCCGACAGCGTCACCAGCCAGCGCCCGCCCTCGACGGGCACGATCGTCGCGGACCGGCCCGGCACCGGCTGCGCCGGGTCGGGCTGTACACCGACCACGGGGTAGTCCTCGGTGCCCGCCGGTGCCCGGAAGATCCGGCTGGCGTAGGTGAGTCCGGAGTCGACCTCGTCCAGCGGCGCAGGTGCGACGCCCAGCGCGTCGAGCCAGAGGGTGGAGCGCGAGCCGCGCCCCGAGGCGTCCACCACCAGGTCGGCAGGCAGCACCCGTTGCTCACCGTCGCGGGTCCGCACGCGCACGCCCGTCACCCGGGAGGCGTCGCCCTCCAGACCTAGCAGCTCAGTGCCGTCCACGACGGTCACCCGGTCCTTCGTGGCGACCTGGTCGCGCAGGACCGAGTCGAGCAGATCACGGCTGCACGAGATCATGAAGTCCATCTCGGGCCAGCGCCGCAGCCAGCCCTGCGCCGTCAGCGAGACGAATCCGGTGGGCAGCGGGATCCGGCGGGCGCCCGCGGCGAGCCAGGCGGCGGTCACCCCCGGCAGCAGCTCCTCCATCGCACGGGCGCCGCCGGACAGCAGCAGATGGGCGTGCCGGGCCTGCGGGAGGCCCTTGCGCGGCGCGGGCCCGTCCGGCAGGACGTCGCGCTCGACGACGGTGACCTCGGCGTACGGGTCCAGGGCGGCGGCCGCCAGCAGACCGGCCGTCCCCGCGCCGATGACGACGGCCCGACGGGGGGCCGTAGCTCTGTCGCCTGCTGCCGCGCTAGCGGGATTGCTCATGAAAGTCGCTCTCTGGCCTGGTCGCGGCCCGTCCTTTGACGGCCGCGACGACGGGTGACTGACGCAGGGCCATCGACATCCTCACGAGGTCGCGTGGACCCTCGGCGGAAGCGGCGGGGGCTGCCTCCGCCGCGCTGATGACCCTGCCCTCCGGGTCGGCCGCCCTGGCCCGCACCGCCGCCGTCACCATCGCCGCGTCGGCCTCGGCCTGAGCCTGGGCGGGCTCGGAGCCCGCCGTCACGGCCGCGTCGTAGGCGAGGGAGCGTACCTCGGAGTCGAAGTAGGGGTACAGGCTGAGCATGCCGTCGTGGATGTCGGACTCCCGCTGGGTGACCTGGAGTTCGGCGGAGGACCACCAGGAGATCCGCACCGCGTGGTCCGCGTGCGCCGAGACCGTCCTCAGCTCGCGCCACAGCGGCCCGAGCCGGCGGTACGTCGACCAGGTGGTCCAGCTGTCCCCGATGCGCTGGCAGGCCAGCGGGAGCAGGAAGCCGACCGCGCTGACCTGGGCTCCGACGGAGGCCAGTACAGGGGCCACGTCGGTGCTCAGACCGTCCAGGTTCGCGCCGTTCCAGCGGGCCACCACGGCGATGAACTTGGTCGCCGCGTAGGGGACGTTGAAGAGGAAGCCGACCGCGATCGTCAGCAGCCCGGCGCGCAGCCAGCCGTCCACTTGAAGGGCCCAGCGCCAGCACATGACGTTCATCGCGACGCCCGCGACGGTCAGCGCCACGAGGTAGAGGACGATCATCTCGCGGATGAACGGGGTGTTGGCGTAGTAGGTGTCGAGGTCCCGCAGGCGCTCCTCGGGGCAGTTTCCGAGCAGGTAGAGCACGACCAGCGCCACGCTGACGACGCCGTACCCGGTGATCCAGCGGCGGGAGAGCCGGCGGGTGACCTCGGGGGGGCCGCCGCGCCAGTGGATGATCAGCACCAGACAGGACGCGCTGAAGACGCTCAGCAGGCAGTAGACCAGGGGCGCCGAGACGTTGGGGATGCCGGTGAGGTCATTGACCTCGGCGATGGTCGGCGGAGCCGCGAAGAGGAACACCAGGCAGGCCAGCGCCAGCAGGATGCCCACCGACCGCAGCAGCGGGTCGCGCCAGCCGCGGATCAGGGTGGGCGCCTTGACGGCGAGGGCGACGCCCATGGCGACGGCCGGGACGTAGTAGCTGGATCCGTCCATGTCCGGGAGGGCGCCTCAGCCCTGCGGTCCGCGGTACCCCAGGGACGCCTCGATGCGGCCGGCCAGACCGTCCCGGCTCACCGGCCCGCGCAGTGGCGAACCGGCCAGCCAGGTACGGCACTTGCTGGCGAGCAGCAGACCGAAGCTTTCGGCTTCCTTCTCGTCCGCGAGGTCGAAGCGGGTGCGCGCGGCGACCCTCAGGACGGTCGCCTGCAGATCGGCGGTGTCACTGAGTAAGCGGGCCGCGACGGCGGCGCCCTCGACGTGGTGACTGCAGTGCCCGGCCTTCATGTGCCACAGCTCGTGGCCGAGGATCACCAACTGGTGGTCGGGGGCGGTGCGTTCCTCGATGACGACGAGGTCCTGGTCGGCCATGTCGAGCCACAGCCCGCTGGCCGTGCCGGGCGGGAACGCGGCCGTACGGAACTGGACGGGACGGCCGCGGCGTCTGCTCATGGCGTCGCACAGGGCGGCGTACAGGTCGGCGGGTTCCGCCGGTGCCGGGAGCGAGAGCTCCGCGACCAGCTCGCCGCACAGGCGGCGCATGTCCCTTCCGATGCCCACAGTTCTCCCCCGGATCACGACTCGGGCCGCTTGACGCTCTCCAAGAGCATGTCCAGCCACTCGGCGACCTTGTCGCGGTGCTGGTCGGTGGGCAACTGCGCGGCCCGCCAGGCGATTCCGCGGACACCGTGGTCCTGGAGCAGCCGCTCCAGCGGGTCGTCGGCGGCCGCGGCCGCCTCGCGCTCACGGTCGGCGAGCTGTTGCAGGAGCTCCTGTTCCGAGCGCTGCAGGGCACCCACGAGCGCCTCGGAGTCCTCGGCCGTCAGGAACCCCGCGTGCACCCGGAAGAAGCGCTGGATGGCGTCGCAGTGCTCCATGGTGGGGCGCCGGTCTCCGTTGATGAGGGCGCCCGCCTGTTGACGCGACATTCCGGCGCCGTCGGCGATCTCCTGTTGGGTGTATTTGCGCCCATTGGGCTTGAGCCGGGTGCGGCGCAACAGGTCCAGGCGCTGGAGGAAGCGGGCCTGCAGATCGGGTTCCCCGGCGGGGCGACCGCTCAGCATGGCCCGCACCACGGGTTGGGGTACGCCGGACTCGGCCGACAGGCGCTGGACGTCGAAAACCTCGGAGTGCTGCACATCGAGCCGGTCGGCGAGTGCGGTGACCCGGGCCACGACGGCCGGCAGCAGAACCGTCGCCGTGGCGCCCGGAACTTCGAAGCCATCCGTCACCGACTGATCTCCTACGTCTCTCTCAGTCTCGCTCAGGTCTGTCAGGTCCCTCTCACAAGGGTCAGGGACCAACGGGAGACTAGCCGCTCGCTCGAACTCACATCCAGCGGTCGCCACAACTGTGGCGCGAATCAGCCGTCAACAAGCGCCAAATGCCACGATAGTTGACATGGCTGAGCTCCGGGCAGCAGGATCGGGGCGCCGCGTGAAGGCCGCAGAGGCAAGAGGGGTGACCTCCCGATGGCGTACCAGGCAGGATGGCAGCGGTCCCAGCCGCGACCTGTCCCCGAGAGTCTCGAGGCTCAGGCGTATCTCCAGGACTACGCCACTCTTCTGGAGGCCGTCGCGTTCCCGTCCGTCGTCTTCGACCACCGCTGGGACGTCGTGTTGGCCAACGCCGCGTTCGAGACACTTTTCAGCGGCGTAGGCCCCCATCCGACCGCCATGCCGGGTGACAACTTCCTCCGGTTCGTCCTCTTTCACCCGGACGCGGCAACGGTCCTCGGTGAGCACGAGTCGAGCTGGTGCCTGCCGCTGCTGGCCCAGTTCGCCGCGGCGGTGGAGCGCCACGGTCAGGACCGCGGACTCCAGTCGATCCGCCGGGACATCGCCCAGGACCCGATCATGGAAGCCGCCTACCGGCAGGGCCTGCCGCACTGGATCCGCGCCGTCGGCCCGGACGCCGTCGAGCACGACGGCGCCGTACGGCCGCTGGTGCACCCCGATCCCCGCTGGGGCCGCATGGACTGCCGGATCGTCGGCGAGACCCCCAAGACCGTTCAGGACATGGGATATACGCGTATGACCCTGGTCCTGCGCGAGGCGCGGCACATGACGGCCGGACCGCGCAGGACACGCAACGGCGCGGCGGAGCTCCGCGTGGTGTGAGCCCGCTCGGCGGTCCGGGGTGTGGGCCCGCTCAGGGATCCAGTACAACGAGCACGAGGGGCACTCCGTCGCACGGGATCAGCCGCATCCCGTCGTGGCGCGCGGTCCGCGCCCCTGCCAGTACGGCCCCGAAGTCCGGGCCCTTGGTGAGCGATCCGGCCAGATGCGCCGGATCGGCGGACGCGGCCACCCGCCCGCGCCCGTTCACCAAGTGGGCGGCCCCGGGCAGCTGTTGGAGCAGCGGCACGACCGCCGCCTCGAAGTGCCGCAGATATACGTCGGCAGCGGCGACTCCCACGAACCGGCCCTCCACCTGCACGGGTGCGGACAGCGTCAGGCTGTACTCGTCGGAGCAGAGGTAGTCCACATAGGGGCCGGCGACCGCCCGCTGCCCGGTGTCACGGGGGAGGGCGAACCAGTCCCAGTGCGTGTAGTCGGAGTACGCGGAGTGCGCGGGGTCGAGGTCGAGCAGCAGCGGCCGTACGTCTCCGTCGGAGCCGGTCTGCCACCACTCCAGCCACGCCGGTACGTCGCTCAGCAGTCCCGGCGCCGCGACGAATCCGACGCCCGACACCAACTCCTGCCGGGCGAGCCGGAGGTGAAGCCCCGGGCGCAGCGCGGCCAGGTCGACGGTCGCGGGGCGACGGCCCTGCGCGGCGACCCCGGTGAGCCGTGCCGTGGTGTCGGCGCGGGTCTCGGCGACCGCCTCGAACACGGCCTCAAGGGTGGAGCGGACCTGGGCGGCGACGGCCGCCTCCGGTGTCGCGTCAAGCGTCGCCGTGGCGCCGGCCGGACCGGGGCTCCTGCTCATGGACGCCCTCCAGCGGACGGGGACCGGACGCGGCGCGCGGCATCGCGAGGCGGAGGGCGATGAGCCGTGCCGTCGAGGCCTGGACGCACCGCTCGGCCAGCGCTCTGGCCGATGCGTGGGCTCCATCTTGCACGGCCGAGATTACGGAGCGGTGACGGTCTGCGACTTCTTCACGATATGCGTCGTCCCCGAGCACGAGACACAACAGTGCCCCCACCTCCGTCTGGAGCGCGACCTGCTCGCGGGTCAGCCGGGCGGACTGGGCCGCCGCGGCGAGCTCGACATGAAACCGGCCGTAGACCCGGCTGCGCGCCGCGGCGTCCTCGGCGGACGCCAGCTCATCCAGTGTGCGCCGCAGTTGCTGCAGGTCACCCGGCTCCGTGCGCTCCGCGGCCAGCTGGGCGGCCGCGCCCGACAGGGCGGCCCAGTGGTCGCCCAGATCGCGCAGCTCCTCCGTGCTCCAGCCGGCCAGCCGCACCCTGAGCCGCTCCTCGCCGGGTTCCTCGGGGAGGGAGACGAAGCTGCCGCCGCCGCGCCCCCTGCGGGTGGTGACCAGCCCTTGCTGGCGCAGCGCCATCAGCGCCTCGCGCAGGGTGACCGTGGACACGCCGAGCTGACCGGCCAGCTCCATCTCGCCGGGCAGCTGCTCCCCGTCGGCGAGCAGGCCGAGCTCGATGGCGTCGCTGAGCCTGCGGATGACCGTGTCCACCCGGGCGCGGTTGTCCACGGGGGTGAAAACGGCTCTGCGGGCACCCTCGGCGTTGTTGTTCACGTACTGCTTCACGGCCACCACCTTGTGCGTTGACTCAACCTTTACTCTAAGGGGGTCTTGAGCTTTGAACTATGACTTCATATCTTTCCGGTCAACGCGCCAGTGCACCAGAAAGGTTCCCGCCCATGGAGGCAACAGCGATCCGGCTCCAGGGCCTGCGGAAGGCGTTCGGTGAGACGACCGCCGTGGCCGGAGTGGACCTGGACATCGCCGACGGTGAGTTCTTCTCGATGCTCGGCCCGTCCGGCTCGGGCAAGACGACCGTCCTGCGGATGATCGCCGGCTTCGAGAGCCCGACCGCGGGCCGGATCGAGCTGGCGGGCCAGGAGGTCACCGGGCTGGCCCCCTTCGAGCGGGACGTGCACACCGTCTTCCAGGACTACGCGCTGTTCCCGCACATGACCGTCGAGCAGAACGTCGCGTACGGCCTCAAGGTCCGCAAGGTGCCCAAGGCCGAGCGGCTCCGACAGGCCCGCGAAGCGCTCGCGGACGTACGCCTCGAAGGCTTCGGGGCCCGCCGCCCCTCCCAGCTCTCCGGCGGTCAGCGTCAGCGCGTCGCACTCGCCCGCGCCCTCGTCGGGCGCCCCCGGGTGCTGCTGCTCGACGAGCCGCTCGGCGCCCTCGACCTCAAGCTGCGCGAGCAGATGCAGGTCGAACTCAAGGCGATCCAGCGCGAGGTCGGCATCACCTTCGTCTTCGTCACCCACGACCAGGAGGAGGCCCTGACGATGAGCGACCGCATCGCCGTCTTCAACCAGGGCCGCATCGAACAGGTCGGCACCCCGGCCGAGATCTACGAACGCCCCGCCACCCCCTTCGTCGCGGGCTTCGTCGGCACCTCCAACCTGCTCGAAGGCGACTGTGCGCAGCAGGTGGTGGGCGCCTCGGGCACGTACAGCATCAGGCCCGAGAAGATCCGGGTTCTCAAGGAGTCCGCCGAGGCCGACGAGCCGGGGCACTCCACCGCCACGGGCATCGTCGTCGAGGTCGTCTATCTGGGCGACGCCACCCGTTTCCTGGTTGACCTCGACGCGGGCGGACGTCTGACCGCGCTCCAGCAGAACCTGGAGACCTCCTCCGAGGACGTCGCCGCCTATCGCGGCACCCGGGTCCGGCTCCAGTGGCACCACCGTCACACCTTCAAGGTCCCCGTCCCCCGCTGACGACCCCCACGCTCAGTCCCCCATCACGTATGGAGTACGTCGTGCGCCCCAACCGAACCCTCCAAACCTCTCTTTTCTCGTTCACCGCCGTCGCGGTGCTCCTCGCCGCGACCGCCTGCGGGTCGTCCGACTCGGGCGCCTCCTCGGCCACCGGCCTCAACCCCCCCGACCTCAAGGCGCAGTCGAAGCTGGGCAAGACCGAGGGCCAGGTCAACCTGGTCGCCTGGGCCGGGTATGTCGAGGACGGCTCCAACGACCCCAAGGTCGACTGGGTCAGCGACTTCGAGAAGCAGACCGGTTGTCAGGTCAACTCCAAGGTCGCCGCCAGCTCCGACGAGATGGTCAAGCTGATGAAGACCGGCCAGTACGACGCCGTCTCCGCCTCCGGCGACGCGTCCCTGCGCCTCATAGCCTCCGGCGACGCGGCCCCGGTCAACACCAGCCTCGTGCCGAACTACAAGGACGTCTTCAGCGGCCTGAAGAACGGGGCCTGGAACTCCGTCGACGGCAAGATGTACGGCATCCCGCACGGCCGCGGCGCAAACCTGCTGATGTACAACACGCAGAAGGTCACGCCGGCCCCCACCTCCTGGTCCGCGGTCTTCGACGACGCCTCGAAGCACAAGGGGCACGTGACGGCGTACGACTCGCCGATCTACATCGCCGACGCGGCGCTGTATCTGAAGGCGACCAAGCCGGAGTTGAAGATCAAGGACCCCTACGCGCTGGACCAGAAGCAGTTCGACGCGGCCGTCGCGCTGCTGAAGAAGCAGAGTGCGAACGTGGGGGAGTACTGGAGCGACTACCTCAAGGAGATCTCCGCCTTCAAGAGTGGTGACTCCGTGGTCGGCACCACCTGGCAGGTCATCGCCAACCTCGCGCAGGACGAGGGCGCCAAGGTGAAGGCCTTCGTGCCCGAGGAAGGCTCCACGGGCTGGTCGGACACCTGGATGATCGCCGCCAAGGCCAAGCACCCCAACTGTGCCTACAAATGGATGGACTGGATCATCTCGCCGAAGGTGAACGCCCAGGTCGCCGAGTACTTCGGTGAGGCCCCGGCCAACTCCAAGGCGTGCACCGAGACCAGCGACAAGTCCTTCTGCGACACCTTCCACGCGGCCGACGAGAGCTACTGGAAGAACATCGCCTTCTGGAACACGCCCATCGAGCAGTGCCTGGACGGCCGCACCGACGTGAAGTGCGTGCCGTACGCGAAGTGGGTCCAGGCCTGGACCGAGATCAAGGGCTGAGAGACAACCGATGACCTCCACCGCGCAGGCCGCCGGACGGTCCCCCGTCCGGCGGCTCGCCGGGGCCCTGCACCGCCGGCCGCGGCTCAGGCTGTCCCTGCTGCTCACCGCACCGCTGCTGTGGCTGGCCGTGCTCTACCTCGGCTCGCTGGCCGTGCTGTTCGTCTCGGCGTTCTGGACGACCGACTCATTCACCTCCGAGGTCGTGAAGGTCTGGTCGACCGACAACTTCCACGCCCTGTTCACGACGCCTGTGTTCCGGCAGGTGATCCTGCGCAGCATCGGTGTGGCGCTCGCCGTCACCGCTCTGTCCGCGGTGATCGCCTTCCCGGTCGCCTTCTACACGGCCCGCATCGCCAAGCCCAAGTGGCGGCCGTTGCTCGTGGTCGCCATTCTCACGCCGCTGTGGGCGAGTTATCTCGTCAAGGTGTACGCCTGGCGGCTGATCCTCTCCCAAGGAGGCTTCGCCGACCGGATGTTGAAGCCCTTCGGGCTCAGCGGACCCGGGTTCGGACTGTTCGCGGCGATCATCGCGCTGACCTACCTCTGGTTGCCGTACATGATCCTGCCGATCCACACGGCACTGGAGCAGCTGCCCGCCAACCTGCTCGACGCGTCGGCGGACTTGGGCGCCCGCGCCGGACGCACCTTCCGCTCGGTCGTGGTCCCGATGGTGCTGCCGTCCCTGGCGGCAGGCTCGGTCTTCACCTTCTCGCTCAGCCTCGGGGACTACATCACCGTGCAGATCGTCGGCGGCAAGACCCAGCTGATCGGCAACCTCGTCTACTCCAACATCGAACTGAACCTGCCCATGGCCGCCGCGCTCGGCACGGTCCCCGTCGTCGTCATCGTGCTCTACCTGCTCGCGATGCGCCGCACGGGCGCCTTGAGCAGTCTCTGAGGAGCCCGCCGTGCAACTCTCCCGTTCCGCGCGCATCGCGCTCCGCGTCGCCGCAGGGGTCGGCTTCGCGTTCATCTACGTCCCGCTCGCGCTGGTCCTGGTCAACTCCTTCAACCCGGACCGCAGTGCGAGCTGGCCGCCGTCCGGACTCACCTTCCGCTGGTGGTCGGTCGCCTGGGAGAACGAGGGTGCCCGCGCGGCGCTCTGGGTCTCGGTGAAGGCGGGCCTGGGCGCCACGGCCATCGCCCTGGTGCTGGGCACGCTGATCGCCTTCGCCGTGGCCCGGCACCGGTTCTTCGGCCGCGACGCCATCTCGTTCGTGGTCGTCCTGCCGATCGCGCTGCCCGGCATCGTCACCGGCATCGCGCTCAACTCTGCGTTCAGTACGGTACTTGAGCCACTCGGCGTCGGTCTCGGCCTGTTCACCGTGATCGTCGGTCACGCCACCTTCTGCATCGTGGTCGTCTTCAACAACGTCGTCGCGAGGCTTCGGCGTACCTCGGGCTCGTACGAGGAAGCGGCGACGGATCTGGGCGCGGACACCTTCCGGGCCTTCATCGACGTCACCTTCCCGCTGGTGCGCTCGGCGCTGCTGGCGGGCGGACTGCTCGCCTTCGCGCTCTCCTTCGACGAGATCGTGGTGACGACGTTCACGGCCGGGCCCGGCATCGAGACCCTGCCGATCTGGATCTTCAACAACATGACGCGGCCCCAGCAGGCACCGGTCGTGAACGTCGTGGCGGCGGTGCTCGTCCTGCTCTCCGTGCTCCCGATCTACGCGGCCCAGCGGCTGTCCGCCGACACGGCGTCCGGGAGCCGGGTGTGAACGGGAGCAGGATGCGATGCGGGCCGCCCGGCGAACTCCCGCATCCATGCCCCGACTTCGTCGGCCGAGCGGGGCAGCCCGGTCGTCGACCGCTGGGCGGCCTCATGGAAGCCGGCGTGGGTCGTGCAGCTGGCCACCACCGCGGACCCGGTCTCCCTGGAGGCGCTGCGTCCCGCCGCCCGGGAGATCGTGACCGCGGCGGCGGCAGGTGACCTCATCGCCTACGTCGAGGCGGACATCCGCTTCCACCTCGGTCTGCTCGCCCTCGCGGGCAACGCCCACCTGGTCGAGGTCGTCGGCGACCTCCGCAAGCGCTCGCGCCTGTACGGCCTCAACGCCCTGGTCGAGGCGGGCCGCCTCCAGGACTCCGCCGAGGAGCACCTCGAAATCCTCGACGCCCTGGTGGACCGCGACCCCGAGGCCGTGCGCAGGGTCATGACCCGGCACCTGGGCCATGTCCGTGGCCTGTGGGCGGCCCACTAGGTTCGACTGGGCCAAGTGAGTGTTACGCAAGCGGCTTGCAATTCTTGCGCTATTCTTGCGCGCATGACGCGACGACTTGCTCAGGTGGCGAAAAAGGTCGGGGTCAGCGAGGCCACGGTCAGCCGGGTGCTCAACGGGAAGCCCGGCGTCTCCGACTCCACCCGGCAGGCGGTGCTCTCGGCGCTGGACGTGCTCGGCTACGAGCGGCCCACCCAGCTGCGCGGTGAACGCGCGCGGCTCGTGGGGCTCGTCCTGCCCGAGCTGCAGAACCCGATCTTCCCGGCGTTCGCCGAAGTGATCGGCGGGGCGCTCGCCCAGCTCGGGCTGACGCCGGTGCTCTGCACCCAGACCAAGGGCGGCGTGTCCGAGGCGGACTACGTGGATCTGCTGCTCCAGCAGCAGGTCTCCGGTGTGGTGTTCGCGGGCGGACTGTACGCGCAGGCCGACGCCCCGCACGAGCACTACCGGCAGCTCGCGGACCGCAACATCCCGGTGGTGCTGGTGAACGCGGCCATCGAGCACCTGGGCTTCCCCGGCGTCTCCTGCGACGACGCCGTGGCGGTCGAGCAGGCCTGGCGTCACCTCGTCTCGCTCGGTCACGAGCGCATCGGTCTGGTCCTCGGGCCCGCCGACCACATGCCCTCGGCGCGGAAGCTGGCGGCGGCCCGCGCACTCGCCCCCGAGCTGCCCGACGCACACATCGCGCGGGCCATGTTCTCGATCGAGGGCGGCCACGCGGCGGCCGCCCGGCTCATCGACCGCGGGGTCACCGGCTTCATCTGCGCCAGCGATCCGCTCGCCCTCGGTGTCGTACGCGCCGCCCGTCGCAAGGGACTCGGCGTGCCCTCGCAGGTGTCCGTCGTCGGCTACGACGACTCCGCGCTGATGAACTGCACCGAGCCGCCCCTGACCACCGTCCGCCAGCCCATCGAGTCGATGGGCCGGGCGGCGGTCGAGCTGCTGAACGCCCAGATCGGCGGGAGCAGCGTCACCCCCGAAGAGCTTCTGTTCGAACCGGAGTTGGTGGTCCGGGGGTCCACCGCGCAAGCGCCCCGCCCCTGAGATCCATTCTGCTGTCAAATAATTCCAGATTCTGCGCGACATCTTGCGGACCTTTGTCGGCGGTGCTTGAGTGTGCGGCGCCAGCACACGGCGGTGCGCCAGATCAAGGTGGCGCGCCCCCGTGGGCCTTCCTCGCTCCTGCCCAAAGGGGTCCACCGATGAGAAGCACCGGGTTCCGCCGTACCTTCGTCGTGCTCACGGCGTCCGCCCTCGCGCTCACCGCCACCGCCTGCGGTGGCAGCGACGACGGCTCCGCGGGTGGCAAGACCCGCATCACGGTCAACTGCATGCCTCCGAAGAGCGCCAAGGTCGACCGCTCGTTCTTCGAGGCCGACATCAAGGCGTTCGAGAAGCAGAACCCGGACATCGACGTCGTCGCGCACGACGCGTTCCCCTGCCAGGACCCCAAGACGTTCGACGCCAAGCTCGCCGGCGGCCAGATGGAGGACGTCTTCTACACGTACTTCACCGACGCCAAGCACGTCGTCGACATCAGCCAGGCCGCCGACATCACCTCGTACGTCAAGGACCTCAAGAGCTACGGCACCATCCAGCAGCAGCTGCGCGACATCTACACCGTCGACGGCAAGATCTACGGAGTGCCGCGCACCGGCTACTCGATGGGACTCATCTACAACCGCAAGCTCTTCCAGAAGGCCGGTCTCGACCCCGACAAGCCCCCGGCGACCTGGGAAGAAGTGCGCGCGGACGCCAGGAAGATAGCCGCGCTCGGCGACGGCACCGTCGGCTACGCCGACTACAGCGCCCAGAACCAGGGCGGCTGGCACTTCACCGCCGAGATGTACTCGCAGGGCGGCGACGTCGTGGCGGCGGACGGCAAGAAGGCCAGCGTCGACACCCCGGAGGGCAAGGCCGTCCTGCAGAACCTGCACGACATGCGCTGGAGCGACAACTCCATGGGCAGCAAGCAGCTCCTCGTCATCAACGACGTCCAGCAGCTGATGGGCTCCGGCAAGCTCGGGATGTACCTCTCCGCGCCCGACAACATCCCGATCCTCGTCAAGGAGAAGGGCGGCGACTACAAGGACCTCGCCCTCGCGCCCATGCCCGGCGGCAAGGGCACGCTCATCGGCGGCGACGGCTACATGTTCAACAAGAAGGACAGCCCCGAGCAGATCAAGGCCGGCCTGAAGTGGCTCGACCACATGTTCCTCACCCCCGGCAAGGGCTTCCTCGGCGACTACGCCCGCGCCAAGCAGAACAACGCCCCCGTCGGCCTCCCCGAGCCCCGGCTCTTCACCGGCGCAGCCGACGCGAAGGACCAGCAGGTCAAGAAGGCCAACGCCAATGTGCCCGTGGAGAACTACCAGGCCTTCCTGGACGGCAACCAGAGCCTGCAGATGAAGATCGAGCCGCCCCAGGCCCAGCAGATCTACTCGGTCCTCGACGGAGCCGTCTCCGCGGTCCTCACCAAGAAGGACGCGAACATCGACCAGCTCCTCAAGGACGCCTCCGGGAAGATCGACTCCATCCTGGCCCGGGGCTGACCACGCCTATGAAGACCGCATCGAAGCCCGTGGTGCTTCCTCCGGCCGCCGTCGGCGCGCCGGAGGTACCGCGGTCGGCCGGGCGCCGGGCAGGGGGCCCGTGGCGCCGGCGCCTGGCCGACCAGTCCCGCGCGTACGCCTTCCTCGTCGGGGGCCTGCTCTGCTTCGCGCTGTTCTCCTGGTACCCCGCGATCCGCGCGGTCGTGATCGCCTTCCAGAAGTACACGCCGGGCTCACCGCCCCAGTGGGTCGGCACCGCGAACTTCACCCGCGTCCTGCACGACCCGGAGTTCACCGCGGCCTGGCGCAACACGTTCACCTTCACGCTCCTCGCCCTGCTCATCGGCTTCGCCGTCCCGTTCGTGATGGCCCTGGTCCTCAACGAACTCCGCCACGCGAAGGCCTTCTTCAGGGTCGTGGTGTACCTGCCGGTGATGATCCCGCCGGTGGTCAGCGCCCTGCTGTGGAAGTGGTTCTACGATCCCGGAGCGGGCCTCGCCAACGAGGCGCTGCGCTTTCTGCACCTGCCCACCTCGAACTGGTCCAACGGCGCCGACACCGCGCTCGTCTCCCTGGTCATCGTGGCCACCTGGGCCAACATGGGCGGCACGGTCCTGATCTACCTGGCCGCGCTCCAGGGCATTCCGGGGGAGCTGTACGAGGCGGCGGAGCTGGACGGCGCGAACATCCTCCAGCGCATCCGGCACGTGACGATCCCGCAGACCCGTTTCATCGTCCTCATGCTGATGCTCCTTCAGATCATCGCCACGATGCAGGTCTTCACCGAGCCGTTCGTCATCACCGGCGGCGGCCCGGAGAACGCCACGGTCACCGTCCTCTACCTCATCTACAAGTACGCGTTCCTCTACAACGACTTCGGGGGCGCTTGCGCGCTGAGCGTCATGCTCCTCGTGCTGCTCGGCCTCTTCTCCGCGGTCTATCTGCGGCTGACCCGCTCGTCGGGGGAGGAGTACTCATGAGCAGCGGCACCCGCACCCTGGTCTCCCCTCTCACCCTTGCCCGCCCCCGCGGCAAGGCCCTCTACTGGACCGTCTTCACGGCCGTCGTCCTGCTCTTCGCGCTCGCCTTCCTCTTCCCGGTCTACTGGATGGTGACCGGCGCGATGAAGTCCCCGGACGAGGTGACGCGGACCCCGCCGACCCTCGTGCCCAAGGCATGGCATCTCAGCGGCTACACCGACGCCTGGGACCTGATGGACCTGCCCACCCACCTGTGGAACACGGTGGTGCAGGCCGCCGGCGCCTGGCTGCTCCAGCTCGTGTTCTGCACGGCCGCCGCGTACGCCCTCTCCAAGCTGAAGCCCGCCTTCGGCAAGGTGATCCTCGGCGGCATCCTCGCCACCCTGATGGTCCCGGCGCAGGCGCTGGTCGTGCCGAAGTACCTGACCGTCGCCGACCTCCCGCTGATCCACACCAGCCTGCTCAACGACCCGCTCGGCATCTGGCTGCCCGCCGTGGCCAACGCCTTCAACCTCTATCTCCTCAAGCGCTTCTTCGACCAGATCCCGCGTGATGTCCTGGAGGCCGCCGAGATCGACGGTGCCGGACGGCTGCGCACCCTCTGGTCCATCGTGCTGCCCATGTCCCGCCCCGTCCTGGGCGTCGTGTCGATCTTCGCCCTGGTCGCCGTCTGGCAGGACTTCCTCTGGCCGTTGATGGTCTTCTCCGACACCGACAAGCAGCCGATCAGCGTGGCCCTCGTCCAGCTGTCGCAGAACATCCAGCTGACCGTGCTCATCGCCGCGATGGTGATCGCCAGCATCCCCATGGTCCTGATGTTCCTGGTGTTCCAGCGGCACATCATCGCCGGGATCAGCGCGGGCAGCACGAAGGGCTGACACCGACCCCCGCAACAGAAAGGCAGGCACCGTGGGACAGCCCACCCATGCCCAGAACTGGTGGCGCTCCGCCGTCATCTACCAGGTGTACGTCCGCAGCTTCGCGGACGGCGACGGCGACGGCACCGGCGACCTCGCGGGCGTCCGCGCCAGACTCCCGTATCTCGCCGAACTCGGCGTGGACGCGCTGTGGTTCAACCCCTGGTACCTGTCCCCGATGAAGGACGGCGGCTACGACGTCGCCGACTACCGTGTCATCGACCCGGCCTTCGGGACGCTCGCCGAGGCGGAGAAGCTCATCGCCGAGGCGAAGGGGCTGGGCATCCGCACGCTCGTCGACATCGTGCCCAACCACGTCTCCGACCGACATCCCTGGTTCCGGGCCGCCTTGGCCGGGGGGCCCGAACGCGAGCTCTTCCACTTCCGTCCCGGACGCGGCGAACACGGCGAACTCCCGCCCAACGACTGGCCGTCCCAGTTCGCCGGCTCCGCCGAACCCGTCTGGACCCGGCTGCCCGACGGCACCTGGTACCTCCACCTGTTCACCCCCGAGCAGCCCGACCTCAACTGGGCGCACCCCGCCGTCCGCCAGGAACACGAGGAGATCCTGCGGTTCTGGTTCGAGCGCGGCGTGGCGGGCGTCCGCATCGACTCGGCCGCCCTGCTCGCCAAGGACCCGGACCTCCCCGACTTCGTCGAGGGCCGCGACCCGCATCCGTACGTCGACCGCGACGAACTCCATGACATCTACCGCTCCTGGCGCACGGTCGCCGACGCCTACGACGGCATCTTCGTCGGCGAGGTCTGGCTCCCCGACACCGAGCGTTTCGCCCGCTATCTGCGCCCCGACGAACTCCACACCGCCTTCAACTTCTCCTTCCTGTCCTGCCCCTGGGACGCCGGACGCCTGCGGACGTCCATCGACGAGACCCTCGCCGAACACGCCCCGGTCGGCGCTCCCGCCACCTGGGTGCTGTGCAACCACGACGTGACCCGCACGGTCACCCGCTACGGCCGCACCGACACCGGCTTCGACTTCGCCACCAAGGCCTTCGGCACCCCGACCGACCTCGCTCTGGGCACCCGCCGCGCCCGCGCCGCCGCCCTGCTCTCGCTCGCGCTGCCCGGCGCCGTCTACCTCTACCAGGGCGAGGAGCTGGGCCTGCCCGAGGCCGAGATACCCCGCGACCGCATCCAGGACCCGATGCACTTCCGCTCCGGCGGCACCGACCCGGGACGGGACGGCTGCCGGGTCCCGCTCCCGTGGACGGCCGACGCGCCGTACGCGGGCTTCGGCGGCGAGCCGTGGCTGCCGCAGCCGAGCGGCTGGTCCGCGTACGCCGCCGACGTCCAGGCCGCCGACCCCGGCTCGATGCTCTCCCTCTACCGCGCGGCCCTGAGGACCAGGCCGGAGTTCGGCGACGGCCCGCTCACCTGGCTGCCCGCGCCCGAGGGGGTGCTCGCCTTCACCCGGCCCGGACAGGAGGGACGGCTGCTGTGCGTCGCGAACCTCGCCGACGCCCCCGCCGACCTCCCCGACCACTCCCGACTCCTGCTCGGCAGCGGTCCCCTGGACCCACAGGGGCGACTGCCGAAGGACACGGCGGTCTGGCTGCGCGGCTGAGACCGCGTCGACCGCATACCGCTGTCCCCGCACCCCCACCACGAAGGGATCAGCACATGCACAGCAGCTTCAGATCTGTCAGGCGCATGCCAACCTTCATCACCGTCACCGCCACCACCGTCGCCCTGGCGGCCGGCATGCTGGTGATGACCGCACCCGCCGCGCACGCGGCCGTCGGTGCCGACCTGCCCTTCACCTCGGTCGAGGCCGAGTCCGCCACGACCACCGGCGCGAAGATCGGGCCCGACTACACCCAGGGCACCCTCGCCTCGGAGGCGTCCGGGCGGCAGGCGGTACGGCTGACCGCGGGCCAGCGGGTCGAGTTCACCGTGCCGCGCGCGGCCAACGCGGTGAACGTGTCCTACAACGTCCCCGACGGCCAGTCCGGCGCCCTCGACGTCTACGTCAACGGCCAGAAGCTCGCCAAGACACTCGCCGTCACCTCCAAGTACTCCTACGTCGACACGAGTTGGATCGCCGGCGCGAAGACCCACCACTTCTTCGACAACGCCCGGCTGCTGCTCGGCCAGAATGTGCAGCCGGGCGACAAGGTGGCCTTCCAGGCGACATCCACCCAGGTGACCGTGGACGTGGCCGACTTCGAGCAGGTGGCCGCCGACGCGACGCGCCCCGCCGGATCGGTGTCCGTCACCGACAAGGGCGCGGACCCCAGCGGCCAGGGCGACTCGACCCAGGCGTTCCGGGACGCGATCTCCGCCGCGCAAGGGGGAGTGGTGTGGATCCCGCCGGGCGACTATCGCGTCACCTCCTCGCTGAACGGCGTCCAGAACGTCACCCTCCAGGGCGCCGGCAGCTGGTACTCCGTCGTCCACACCTCACGCTTCATCGACCAGACCAGCTCGTCCGGAGGCGTCCACCTCAAGGACTTCGCCGTCATCGGCGAGGTCACCGAGCGCGTCGACTCCAACCCGGACAACTTCGTCAACGGCTCACTGGGCCCGAACTCCAGCGTCTCCGGTATGTGGCTCCAGCACCTCAAGGTCGGCCTCTGGCTGACCGGCGACAACGACAACCTCGTCGTCGAGAACAACCGCATCCTCGACACCACCGCCGACGGCCTCAACCTCAACGGCAACGCGCGCGGGGTCCGGGTGCGGGGCAACTTCCTGCGCAACAACGGTGACGACGCCCTCGCCATGTGGTCGCTGTACTCACCCGACACCAACAGCAGCTTCGAGAACAACACCATCTCGCAGCCGAACCTTGCCAACGGCATCGCGATCTACGGCGGCACCGACCTCGCCGTGACGAACAACCTGGTCGCCGACACCAACGCCCTCGGCAGCGGCATCGCGATCTCCAACCAGAAGTTCCTCGACCCCTTCTCCCCGCTCGCGGGCACGATCACGGTCTCCGGGAACACCCTCGTGCGCGCGGGCGCGATGAACCCCAACTGGAACCACCCGATGGGCGCGCTGCGCGTCGACTCCTATGACAGCGCCGTCGAGGCGACCGTCAACATCACCAGTACGACGATCACCGACAGTCCCTACAGCGCCTTCGAGTTCGTGTCGGGCGGTGGCCACGGCTACGCGACCAAGAACATCACGGTGGACGGCGCGACGGTCAGGAACACCGGCACGGTCGTCGTCCAGGCCGAGTCGCAGGGCGCGGCCAAGTTCAGCAATGTGCAGGCCACGGGGGTCGGCGCGGCGGGCGTCTACAACTGCCCCTACCCGAACGGTTCCGGCGCCTTCACGCTCACCAACGGTGGCGGCAACTCCGGCTGGGACACCACCTGGGCGGACTGCTCCACCTGGCCCCAGCCCGGCGCCGGGAACCCGGACCCCGACCCCGCCCGCAACCTCGCCAAGGGCCGCCCGGCCTCCGCCACCGGCTCCCAGGACGTCTACACCCCCGGCAAGGCGGTCGACGGCGACGCGAACAGCTACTGGGAGTCCACCAACAACGCCTTCCCGCAGGCCTGGACGGTGGACCTCGGCTCGAACCAGCCCGCCCGCCGCCTCGTGCTGAAGCTGCCGCCCGCCTCGGTCTGGCAGGCGCGCACACAGACCCTGTCGGTCCTGGGCAGCACGGACGGCTCGGCGTACTCGACGGTCGTCGCCTCGAAGGACTACCGCTTCGACCCGGCCACCGGGAACACGGTGACGGTCACCCTGCCCAGCGGCACGAACCTGCGCTACCTCCGGCTCGATGTCACCGCCAACACCGGGTGGCCCGCCGCCCAGTTCAGCGAGGTGGAGGCGTATCTGTCTTGAGGCCGAAGGGCGCCCCGCGCTTCGCCGCCTGGATCTGCTCGTACACATGGGTCCGCAGTTCGGCGAAGCGCGGGGCGACCCGGGTGTGCAACTGGTCCCGCTCGTCGGGGGAGATCGACCTTCAGCTGCTCCTGTACGACGGTGGGGGAAGCGGAGAGGATCAGGACCCGTTCGCCGAGGTACACGGCCTCGTCGATGTCGTGGGTGACGAACAGGATCGTGATGCCGCGTTCCCGCCACAGGCCGCGCACCAGGTCCTCCAGATCGGCCCGGGTCTGCGCGTCGACCGCCGCGAACGGCTCGTCCATCAGCAGGACGTCGGGCTCGTACGCGAGCGCGCGGGCGATCGCGACGCGCTGCTGCATCCCGCCGGACAGCTGCCACGGGTAGGCCCCCGCGGCATCCGTGAGCCCGACCGAACCCAACGCGTCCGTGACCATCTCCCGGCGCCGCACCTTGCTCAACGGCTTCTGCTTCAGAGGCAGTCCGACGTTCTCCCGCACGCGCATCCAGGGGAACAGACTGCGTCCGTACTCCTGGAACACGATCGCCATTGCCAGAACGAGGCGTACACGACGAGGAGGAGGACGGAGCGCAGTTCGGTGCCGTAGAGCAGGACGGCGAGGGGGATCAGGGCGACGGAGGGGATCGGGCGCAGGAACTCGATCGTCGAGGCGGTGGCCTCGCGCGGACACGGCACGACCG